>NZ_JBQCIE010000041.1:0-33440 GCF_051954055.1 Humibacter sp.
CCGGGCTTCGGCTTCCCGGATCACCCGCAACAGCAGATCGAACGGGAGATCCGCGGCCCGTTCGGCCAGGATCCGCTCCATGCCGTCGACGGCACCGGCATCCGCACGCGGCGCGACTCGGCGCAGCATCCCGGTGATCGCCCCCGCCGCGTCCACACTGATCGCACCAGCGGTCAACGCTGCCGCAACATGCGGATTCGTCGGCGGCAACTGCTCACCACTGAGAGCCCGTCGTGGTGCCGTATCGGCACCCACCGCGATCAACTTCGCCGCCTCCGACGCCCGCCCACCGGTGGAGGCGGCGACCAAGTGCGCCGGGTTCAGGAACCCGCGCTTCTTCGCCAACCCCTCTCGACCCAGTTCCACCGAGGAACGCCTGGCTACCTCCGGCGCAGTACGGGACAGCAGTGCTTGCCCGTCACGCACGAGTTGCGCGACAGCATCCGTCACCGCCACCAGCCCGCTGTCCGACATCGACTCCACCGCGGAGACCTCATCAACGCCCGCGGCACCCCCGTTTCCGAGCGCCGCAGTCCATGCAGCACACGCGGCGTCGAGATCCCTCGATAACTGCTGCAGTGGCTTGGACATGACCCAAGTCTTCCAGTCACCACCGACATCCGTACGAGAAATCAACCTACCTTGAACAGTTGAGATTCGAAGATAACTGTGGACGGAGAGAGCCTGCCGAACCGTCAGCGGCCGTCGGCCCTCCGCTTCGCACGCATCCGGGACACCTGCGCGTACACGAGCCCGATGAGGCCGAGCACGACGCCGACGACCGTGGTCGCCGGCACCCACCCGTGGCCCGATGCCGCCAGTGGGGCCGCGAACACCGCCGCCACGACGGATGCGACCACCCAGAGCACGGTGCCGACGCCGAGCGCGGCACGGTCGTCCGTCTTCATGGGCGGCGGATCGGGCAGCCGCTCATTGTCTTTCAGCCACAGTCGCATCGCTCGGGTCGCCCCCTTCCGAACCGCCCAGTGTGAGCCTCAGCCGATGTGCTCCACGACGTATTCGATGCAGCGGATGAGCTGCCGAACATCCTCTGGGTCGACCGCTGTGAACGTCGCCACACGCAGTTGGTTGCGTCCGAGCTTGCGGTACGGCTCCGTGTCGACGACGCCATTCTCACGGAGCACCGCGGCGATCTGCGAGGCATCAACGTCGTCGAAGTCGATCGTGACGACGACCTGAGAGCGGTTCTCCGGATCTTCGACGAACGGGTGCGCGTAGGCCACCGAGTCCGCCCACTCGTACAGTGCGCCGGAGGACTCCGCGGTGCGCGCCGAGGCCCACTGCAGCCCTCCGTTGTCATTGATCCAGTCCACCTGCGCCTCGAGCATGACAAGCGTGGCCAGAGCGGGCGTATTGAGCGTCTGGTTGAGACGCGAGTTGTCCACGGCCTGCTTGAGGCTGAGGAAGTCCGGGATGTAGCGGTCGGATGCCGCCACACGCTCGACGCGCTCCAGTGCTGCAGGCGAGAACAGCGCGAGCCACAGGCCGCCGTCGGAGGCGAAGTTCTTCTGCGGGGCGAAGTAGTAGACATCCGTCTCGGATGCGTCGAAGTCGATGCCGCCTGCCGCGCTCGTCGCATCGATGACCGTCAGCGCCCCGTCGTCGCCCCGCACGCGGCGCACCGGCGCCATCACCCCGGTGGAGGTCTCGTTGTGCGGCCAGGCGTAGACGTCCACGCCCTCGACCGGCTCAGGAGTGCTGCGCGAGCCGACCGGCGCCTCGATCACGTGCGGCTTCTGCAGCCAGGGAGCGGATGCCGCCTTCGCGAACTTCTGGCTGAACTCGCCGTAGACGAGGTTCTCCGATCGGTGTTCGATGAGGCCGAAGGCGGCAGCGTCCCAAAACGCGGTCGAGCCGCCGTTGCCGATGATCACCTCGTAGCCGTCCGGAATGCGGAAGAGCGCCTCGACGCCCTCGCGCACGCGGCCGACGAGGCCGCGTACCGGAGCCTGTCTGTGGGATGTTCCGAGCAGCGTCGACTGGGCGGCGACCAGCGCGTCGACCTGGGCCGGTCGCACCCTCGACGGGCCGCTTCCGAACCGGCCGTCAGCGGGCAGAAGGGACTCGGGAATCGCGATCGCAGGCATGGCGTTCAGTTTAGGGCGGCATGCATCCCCTTCCTGCTCGGATGAGCGCCCGTGCGGACGTAGACAGGCGTCGGTGCCGCTGCGGCGCGCCGGTAGGCTGGAAAAGGCGCCTTCGGCCGCCGGCTGAGAGAACCACAAGGGGAAGCGATGACCGACCTCGTCGACACCACCGAGATGTATCTGCGCACGATCCTCGACCTCGAGGAGGAGAACATCGTGCCGCTGCGCGCTCGCATCTCGGAGCGTCTAGGCCACTCGGGCCCCACGGTGTCGCAGACGGTCGCCCGCATGGAGCGTGACGGACTCGTCGTCGTCTCCGACGACCGGCATCTCGAGCTGACCCCCGAGGGGCGCCGCCGTGCCGTGCACGTCATGCGCAAGCACCGTCTGGCGGAGCGGTTGCTGTCGGATGTGATCGGTCTCGAGTGGGAGTACGTGCACGAGGAGGCGTGCCGTTGGGAGCACGTGATGAGCGAGCAGGTCGAGCACAAGATCCTCGACATCCTCGGGCACCCGACGGAGACTCCCTACGGCACCCCGATCCCTCGTATCGAAGACGAGGGCATCGGTCTGCACCGGGTTTTCCTGAACGGGGTGCGGAACGTGGTGGATGCGACGTCCGGTTCCGATGAGCGTGTCAACGCGACGATCAGGCGGCTGGGTGAGCCCGTGCAGTTCGAACCGGAGCTGCTCGCGCAGTTGCGGCAGGCGGGCATCTTCCCCGGATCGACGGGCACATTCTGGCGTTCCGGCTCGTACGTGGCGATGCAGATCGACGGCTACACCGAGGCGCTCGAGCTTCCGAGCGAGGTGGCGAGCCACATTTTTGTGGCGGCGTAGCGCTTTCCGTCCCCAGCGCCCATCGGTCCACAGGCGAGGAAAACGCCTCGAAAACGATGTGACAAATTGGTAACGGTCCCGTATCGTCGTACGAGTCCACAGACCAGCACCCGGTCGTCGGACCCGGCCCAAGACGCTCCCGAAAGCCCGTCTCTTGAGCCTGCGAAGCCGAACTCCTCGTGAGATCTCGGACGGGGTGGCTACCTAGTGCCAGCGGAGCGCCGGAGGTTCACACCTTGGCAACATTAGGTACGAGCGGTCTTCCCGAGGACCGCGACCCGAGTACTACAGGCAAGGCGAACGACTCGAACGACTCCCTATACGCATCGGCCGCAGTGTCGCGGCGAAGCCTCAGGATCTCGGAACGTGCCGGTTCGCGCCGTGTTCAGCGGGCATCCACCGCCGTCGAGTCCGCCTCAGGCGCCAAGGGCTCCTCGACGCCCGCCGGCAAGCGCAAGCGTCGGTTGCGGCCCCTCGCCAATCTCGCGGTCATGGCGATCGCCGGCGGCATCGTGGCCACCATCGCGATTCCCGCCTACGCGTTCAATCCGCAGACGTCGAACCAGGCATCCTTCGGCACCTCGGCCATCGACACCCTGAAGAAGACGCACTCGCAGTCGGTCAGCGTGTCCAACGCGGTCAGCGGACCGGTGACGGCCGTCGACACGTTCAGTGCGACCACCGAACAGCAGCTCGCGGAACAGAAGGCGGCGGCAGCGGCCGCTGCCGCGAGGGCAGCGGCCGCCAAGCAGATGGAAGCGTACGGGGCGGCATACAACGGCCCCAGCGCGGCCGACTACTTGAAGAACCCGCCGTACCCCAACTTCAGCCTCGCTCAGGTGTTCAACGTCGCGAAGCAGTACATCGGCACGCCGTATGTGTACGGCGGTGACACGCCGGCCGGCTTCGACTGCTCCGGCTACGTCATGTTCGTCTACGCGCAGTTCGGCATCTCATTGCCGCACTCGGCTGCCGCGCAAGGCGCGATGGGAACACGCATCTCGATTCAGGATGCACAGCCCGGCGACGTCGTCATCATGCTCGGTGGCGCGCACGACGGCTTCTATGCAGGCAACGGCAACATCATGGACGCGCCAGACGTGGGTCGCAGCATCTCCATCAGACCGATCTGGACGGACGATTACTACATCGTCCGCTTCGGCATCTGAGCGGTGATGCCGCTCATCCGATGAGCAAAGGGCCTATCAGGCCAGAGATCGGCGTGCCACAACGGCGTGGCACGCCGGTCCTGCGTCCGCGACCCGGAGGTCACCGTGCCTTCGACCTCATTTTGAAACGGGCGCCGCGCTCACGGCGACAGGTGCAGTCGCACTGATCTGCGGCCGGAGGTCGAGCCGTCGAAGCAATTGCGCGTTCAGCGCCACGACGATCGTGGAGAGCGACATCAGGATCGCCCCGACCGACGTCGGCAGCACGAAGCCGATCGGTGCGAGCACCCCGGCGGCGAGCGGCACGGAGATCAGGTTGTAGCCTGCCGCCCACCACAGGTTCTGCTTCATCTTGGCGTAGCTGCGGCGCGACAGCTCGATGACCGAGAGCACCGAGCGCGGGTCGTCGCTGGCCAGGATGACTCCGGCTGACGCGATGGCGACATCCGTACCTGCGCCGATCGCGATCCCCACGTCGGCCTGCGCAAGTGCGGGCGCATCGTTCACGCCGTCCCCGACCATCGCCACCCGTCGGCCCTCGTTCTGCAGCTCCTTCACCCTGGCCGACTTGTCCTCGGGACGCACTCCCGCGAAATAGCGGTCGATGTCGAGCTCCGTGGCGACGGTCCGCGCAACCTGTTCGGCGTCGCCGGTGATCATGACTACCTGGATGTTCCTGCCCCGCAGAGCCTGGACCGCCTGCCTCGATTCCTCGCGCACCTCGTCCTGCAGCTCGAGCGCGCCGATCGCTTCGCCGTCCGCGAGCACATGCAGGACGATGCCACCGTTCTCGCGCCAGTGATCGACCTCGTCGAGCTCGGCAACGTGCTCCTGTTCGAGCAGATTCGGACCGCCCACCTGAACGCGTGAGCCGTCGACATCCACCGAGACGCCGACCGCCGGCGAAGACTCGAAGCCCGTGCCCCTCGGAATCCGGAGCCCGCGCTGCTGCGCCGCACGGACGATCGCCCGTGCAAGAGGATGCTCGGAGTCGGCCTCCGCCGCCGCGGCAAGTGCCAGCACCTCGGCTTCGTCATGCACGCCCGCCGCCTGCACGCGCGAGACGGTCGGCTCGCCCTTGGTGAGCGTGCCAGTCTTGTCGAAGAGCACGGTGTCGATGATCCGCATGCTCTCCAGCGCGAGTCGATCCTTGATCAGTACGCCGCCGCGTGCCGCACGTTCCGTCGCGATGGAGACGACGAGCGGGATCGCCAGTCCGAGCGCGTGAGGGCACGCGATCACGAGCACCGTGATGGTGCGGACGACGGCCTCGTCGGGCAGGCCGATCGCGGTCCACACGATGGCCGTGATGATGCCGGAGCCGAGGGCGAACCAGAACAGCCATCCGGCGGCGACATCGGCGATGCGTTGCGCGCGCGAACTGGAGCTCTGCGCGTCACGCACCAGCTGCTGGATGCCCGCCAACGCCGTGTCGTCGCCCACCGCAGTCACGCGCATCCGCAGTCCTGAGTCCGTTGCGACGGTTCCTGCGACCAGGTGGTCGCCGACCCGGCGGGTGACGGTGCGGGATTCGCCGGTGATCATTGACTCGTCCACGCTCGCCGAGCCTTCGACGATGTCGCCGTCCGCTGGCACTCGGCCGCCTGGGCGGATGACCACGAGGTCGTGCACGCGCAGTTCGCTGGGCGGGAGCGAGACGGTTCGGCCATCCTCGATGCGCTCGGCCTCATCGGGGAGGAGTGCGGCGAGCGAATCGAGCGCCGACGTGGTCTGCGCCAGCGAGCGCATCTCGATCCAGTGGCCGAGCAGCATGATCACGATCAGCAGTGCCAGCTCCCACCAGAAGTCGAGGCCGTGGTCGAGCACCCCGAGGCTTGCGCCCCACGATGCGAGGAAGGCGACGGTGATGGCGAGCGCGATGAGCAGCATCATGCCTGGCTTCAGGGCACGAAGCTCACTGGCAGCACCGGTCAGGAACGGCCTGCCGCCCCAGACGTACATCACCGTGCCGAGAACAGGGGAGATCCAGGCGACCCACGCGGCGTCCGGCAGCCGGTAGCCGATGATCATCGCGAACATCGACGAGAACGCCGCCACCGGAACGGCGAGGATCAGCATGACCCAGAACAACCGGCGGAACTGCGCAAGGTGATCGCCGTGGCCGGCGTGGCCTGTGTGCCCGGCGTGTTCGCTGTGGCCGACGTGCTCCGTCGCATCGTGTGCGTTGTGCATGGTTACGGGGTGTGCGGCGCGGTCCGTCGCGTTCTGCATCTCGTCCATGTCGTGCACAACAAATACCCCCACTGGGTATTCCCCGGGTCCGGTCGTGCGGCTTCGTGCGCTCGGATGCTGTCGGTTACCGGAAGGTGAACAGCTCCGGGCCTGGCTCGGCGGACGGCGTGCCACGAAAGCGTGCTGCAAACATCCTGCGTTACCCTGTAGCCCTGATCATGTTCGTCCGCGATCCTCTGGAGCACTCCCGCATGGGAAACCTTCGGCATCACAGCCACCACTGCTTCCACCACCACTGTGCGTGGAATCGCTAGGCGTCGTCATCCTGACGGCGCCTTTTTTGTTGCCTGTGATGCCGGATGCTCGTAACTGAGGACCGCGGACGAATGCGAGAGATACGGAAAGCCATTCCGATCTATCGAGAGGACGTCGATGCGCACACTGGTGCTGAACGCGGGATATGAGCCGCTGGCCGTCGTGAGTTTCAAGCGAGCGTTGGCGCTCGTGATGAGCGCCAAGGCGACGGTCGTGGAGGTGGATGCCGAGCATCCGGTCTGGAGCGTCGACGCGGTCTTCGACCGACCGTCGGTCATCCTGCTCACGCGTTACGTGCACCTGCCGCACGGTCGAGCCGTTCCGGTCTCGCGTCGCGGAGTGCTGCGCAGGGACGGCCACCGCTGCGCGTACTGCGGCAAGTCGGCGACGACCATCGACCACGTGCTGCCCAAGTCGCGCGGGGGAGCGGATGCCTGGGACAACCTCGTCGCCTGCTGCCTGCGCTGCAACAACGTGAAGGGCGACCGCACAGCCGCCGAGATGGGCTGGTCGCTGCGGTCGGCCCCTCGCATGCCTCACGACCCCGCGTGGATGGTGCGCGGCGTGGAGCACGCGCTGCCGGAGTGGCAGGGGTACCTCGCGCCTGCCGCATGAGGCGCGACGGTCCGCCTTCAGCCCGCTAAACTTGTCGGGCCAGCCTCTGTAGCTCAATGGAAGAGCAGTTCCGTCCTAAGGAAACGGTTGGGGGTTCGAGTCCCTCCAGGGGCACCACGGTTACGTGATCGCCGACATCCGCTCGAAGGACGCATCGGCAGCGTTGAGACGCTAGCTGTCTGTCCCGTGGTCGGGACAAGTGTATTGATGTGATCGAGTACGGGTCGTCGATTGTTTCGTCGGTACGGAGTACTTTGGCGCAGTGCCGAACCGCCCCGATGTCCCCGACTTGACGCCGCTCGATGCCCAATTCGCCATGATCATTGCGATGACCGTGCGCAACGCCATGGAGGACTTTCACGTACAGAACCTGACCGATGCGCAGATGGCCGAGTTGAACCCGATCATCCGCAACGCCATCGCCACTGCCCTACACGCCAGGACCAACATCCTGCATCACCGAGCTGCGCGCGACTTTCTAGGGTTTCAGGAGCGGCTTATTCCGAACTACTGGGAGGCGCCGGAACTTCTAGACGATTATCTCGAAAGTTGGGAGTGGGCGGCTCAGCATCCTCAGCACGAAGACCGATGTGCTCATTGCCAGCGTGTGATTTTGGATATCGGTGCCGCGGGTAAGCCTCGGTGGATCCACCTTTCGGCAGACGGCGGGACAAACGTCGGATGCCGCGCGGCATCGTTCGAGCCGGCGCGCGGTTGGGACGAATCACTCGACCGCAAGTGGAAGGCTCGCCCGGTAGCTCGTGGTCGATCTGTGTGAGAGGAGGGATTGCATGACTCGCTTTGCGTTCGATACCGAGCGACGTGCGGTGGTGCGCGTCTTGTCCACTGTTGAGGGCGATGTAGCGCGTCCGACGTGGTGATAGTCGATGGATCCGTGTCTGAAGACGCTGCCCGAGAGATGGCTCGGACGCTCACCTCGCTCGCCCACGCATCGTGGCGGACCTACACCCATCCAGCCTCGGCAGCGATGGACGATCTGTCCCCGAATACTTAAGGCTGGTGTCGGGAGGTTGCGCGCGACGCGCTCGCCAAGGTCGGCGAGACAATACGGCATCCCAATCTCTCATCGGGCGGATCGATCCTTCAGTCATATATTCCGGCGGAGGAGGCCGCGCACGCACTCGGACGCGCGTTGCGCGGTACCGCTTCGCCCGAGCTGGTCGGGGTGATTGTTGCAGAAGCCGAGGCGGAGGTGAATGCAATCGAAGCGCGGAGTCGGGAACCTTCGCTGGTAGATCGGCACAGGCCATCCTGCTCACTCGCGCCGAAGCGTCCCCTGGACAAGTTGCCGCCGCAGATGAGTTGCTTAGCGCCGATCCTCTTGGCTCGAGGGAGCTGCAAACTCGACTCCATCTCAGCATCGCGAAGTTCTCGGTTTGGAGCGATAAGTCGAGCGGGTGGTGAGGGCCTCCGCGAGTGCCACCCACTGGGATAGCGCTCCAGTTGGTGGTAAGCGAATGCCCCGAAAGAGCACCGCAGTGTCCTACTGCGCGCAGCGTTCCCGCCCCGCGGCCGCGACATTAGCCTGGTCGCGACGGCTCCGGGGGTGGAGGTCAGCACCATGGATGAGCGACGGCGGCTTCTCGAGCGCGTGTTCTCCCGGGAAGGCGCGGCGGAGCATCCGGAAGAGCATCGGGACCCGGTCACCGGCGAGACGGTGCGCATGACTCCGAGCCAGTGGGCTCTTGCCAAATACGACTGGCTGCACGCGAACACGCGTGAAGACGCCGCCGATTCGGAGCCGACGGATGCCGACAGGCGCGGCGCAGACGGGGACGTCGCCGCGCCGGACGCAAGTGCGGACATCCGCTCGCCCGAGGAAGAGCAGGACTCCGGCCGGGGCCACGTGCGTAGGGCGCTGCCGTATCTCGCCGCCGTCGGTGCGTTCCTGCTCGGCGTGGTGCTGACGATGGGGGTCGAAGCGGCGCTCGGGCCGCGGTCGCATCCGGAGAGCACTGTCGACAGTGCTGTGCGGGGCGGTGTAGCTCCCAGCCCGGGCGACGGTGACGAAGCGGCGACACTCGTGGCCGTGACGCGGTACTTCGCGAACACGCCGCGCGTCGACGACCTCCCCGCCGACGCCACCCGGGGATTCGACGCGACCTCGTTCCATCTGGTCACCGGGAGCGCGCACACCAAAACAAGGAACGCGATCTACGCCGCGCGCCGTCTCGACGGCGAGTACTGCCTCGTGGTGGTGGCGGATGCCGAGCGCGCGGCGGAGACGTGCGGCACCCTGGACGACATCGCACGGCACGGGCTCAGCCTGACGACCGACGTGGCGTCCGCGATCCGCACGGGAACGTTCGCGGTCACGGTGATCTGGGCGACCGACGGCACCATCAGCTGGAAGACGGGACCGTTTGGCGATTGACGAGCCGAGCCTCAGCGCTTCGCCAACGTGCCGATCTTGGATCCGCCGTCGTCGTACACGACGAGATCGTCGCCGGAGCGCTTCGCTGTCGATGCCTTGTTGAACCACGTGGTGACCCCGGGGCATGCCATCATCGTCGACGCGAAATGGCCGAACGAGAACCGGCTGCCCGAGACGGTGCCCTTGCCGGTCACGCGATTGCAGCCATCCGTGCCGTGAAACGTGCCGTCCTGTTCGATTCTTACGTTTGCCTGGCCGGAGCGCGTCGAACCCCACGATCCGGTGAAGTCGGAGGATGCCCCACTGCACGCCGCCAGCGTGACGGTGAGGATGCCTGCCACCAAGAGAGCCGGAGCCCAGTGCGTCGCCTTCATGTCGGCATCCTGCACCTCTGGCGGCCGATGCGCGGCTATGTTAGTTTGTCAGCACAAATGGTGATACGGTGCTGAGAACAGGACATCGGTGACGAGGGAGCGGCGCACACATGACCGAGACGGACGGGACGCCGGCCTTCGACCTGATCACGTTCGGCCGCATCGGCGTCGACATCTATCCGCTGCAAGACGGCGTCGGACTCGAAGAGGTGCAGACCTTCGGCAAGTACCTCGGCGGCAGTGCCACCAACGTCGCGATCGCCGCCGCACGCCACGGGCTCCGGAGCGCCGTGATCACCGGAACCGGGAACGACCCGTTCGGTCGCTACGCACACCTCGAGCTGAAGAGACTGGGCGTGGACGACCGGTTCGTCAAGACCGTCCCTGAGCTGAACACTCCCGTCACGTTCTGCGAGATCTTCCCGCCCGACGACTTTCCGCTCTACTTCTACCGGGAGCCGATCGCGCCCGACCTGACGATCACGCCGGAAGACCTCGACCTCGACGAGATCAGCAGCGCGCGCATCTTCTGGGCGACGGTGACCGGGCTCTCTCGTGAACCGAGCCGAGCAGCGCACCACGTGGCGTGGGATGCCCGTGGCCGGCGGCCGCTCACGGTGCTCGATCTGGACTACCGGCCGATGTTCTGGGCATCCCCGGAGGCGGCGACGGCCGAGGTCGGGCGTGCGCTCGAGCAGGTCACCGTCGCGGTCGGCAACCGCGAGGAGTGTGCGATCGCGGTCGGCGAGACGGATCCGCACCGGGCGGCGGATGCCCTGCTGGAGCGGGGAGTCGAGCTCGCCGTCGTGAAGCAGGGCCCGCGCGGCGTGCTGGCCAAGACACAGGAGGAGACCGTGGAGGTGCCGCCGTTCGCGGTGCAGGTCGTGAACGGCCTGGGCGCCGGGGACGGGTTCGGCGGCGCGCTGTGCCACGGCCTGCTGCAGGGCTGGGACCTGCGCCGGATCATCCGCTTTGCGAACGTCGCCGGGGCCATCGTCGCCAGCCGGCGCGAGTGCTCCACCGCCATGCCGACCACGGCAGAGGTGGACGAGCTCATCAAGGAGGCCGACGGTGTCCGCGTCTGACGTCACAAGCGCCGCCGAGTCCCGCACGAGCAACGTGCCGATCGCTGCGGATGACTTCGCCCGGCTGAGGGCTGCGCGACAGCGCGATCCGGCATCCATCGCCACCGCGCTTCAGGCTCGCACCCGTCGCCCGCTCGTGAGCGACGACGGACGGCTGTTCATCGTGGCCGCCGATCATCCGGCACGCGGCGCGCTGGGCGTGCGCGCGAACCCGCTCGCCATGGCGAACCGATACGACCTGCTGCAGCGCCTCGCGCTCGCGCTGTCACGTCCGGGCGTGGACGGCGTGCTCGGCACGCCCGACGTCATCGAAGACCTCGCCCTGCTCGGCGCGCTCGACGGCAAGATCGCCGTCGGCTCGATGAACCGCGGCGGCCTGCGCGGCGCCGCCTTCGAGATGGACGACCGGTTCACCGGGTATGACGTCGACTCGATGATGAGCTCCGGGCTGGATGCCGCCAAGCTGCTCGTGCGCGTGAACCTGCAGGACCACGCGACGGCGGGCATCCTCGAGAACACGGCGAACGCCGTCACGCAGTCCGCACGGGCCGGCCTGCCGATCATGCTCGAGCCCTTCATGAGCGAGTGGGTCGGCGGGCGCATCGCGAACGACCTCTCGACGGATGCCGTCATCACCTCGGTCGCGATCGCCTCGGGTCTCGGTGCCTCGTCCGCCTACACCTGGCTGAAGCTGCCCGTCGTGGCCGAGATGGAGCGGGTGATGGAGGCGACAACGCTGCCCACGCTGCTGCTCGGCGGGGACTCGGATGCCGATCCCGACGAGACGTACGCGTCGTGGGCATCCGCTCTGGCGCTGCCGGGTGTGCACGGCCTCGTCGTCGGTCGCACGCTGCTGTACCCCCACGACGACGACGTCGAGCAGGCCGTGGACATCGCCGCCGCCCTCGTGCACGGGCGGTGACCGCAGCGCTGCGCTGACGGCATTCAGTTCGACGAAGACTTCACCCACAGAAGGAAATACCATGACGAACATCACCGAAGCCCCCGCCGCGGCCGAGACCGGCACGCAGCTCCCCGTCGTTGCGCACTGGATCGACGGCGCCGAGTATCCGTCGGCGAGCGGACGCACCGCACCCGTCTACAACCCGGCAATCGGCGTGGAGACGAAGCGCGTCGCGCTGGCGGACCAGGCCGAGATCGACGCCGCGATCGCGTCGGCCCAGCGCGGGTTCGAGGAGTGGAGCGGGTACTCGATCGCGAAGCGGCTGACGGTGCTGTTCAGGTTCCGGGAGCTGCTGAACGAGCGCAAGGGCGAACTCGCCGAGATCATCACGTCGGAGCACGGCAAGGTACTCTCCGACGCGCTCGGCGAGATCAACCGCGGTCAGGAGGTCGTGGAGCTCGCGACCGGGTTCCCGCACCTGACGAAGGGCGAGTTCAGCGAGGGCGCTTCGACCGGGATCGACGTGTACTCGATCAAGCAGCCGCTCGGCGTGGTCGGGCTGATCAGCCCGTTCAACTTCCCGGCGATGGTGCCGATGTGGTTCTTCCCGGTGGCGATCGCGGCAGGCAACGCCGTCGTGCTCAAGCCGAGCGAGAAGGACCCGTCCGCGTCGCTGTGGATCGCGAAGCTGTGGAAGGAGGCCGGGCTTCCGGACGGCGTCTTCACGGTGCTGCAGGGCGACAAACTCGCCGTCGACGGCCTGCTGAACAGCCCGGTCGTGCAGTCGATCTCGTTCGTCGGGTCGACGCCGATCGCGCAGTACATCTACGAGACGGCGGCGAAGAACGGCAAGCGGGTCCAGGCGCTCGGCGGCGCCAAGAACCACATGCTCGTGCTGCCGGATGCCGACCTCGACCTCGTCGCCGACCAGGCCGTGAACGCCGGATACGGTGCAGCCGGCGAGCGGTGCATGGCCGTCTCGGTGGTGCTGGCCGTGGATGGGCCCCCACGGGCCGGTTCCGGCGCGTCGCGCAGCGACGTGACGGCCGAGCCCGTAGGGACCGTCGCGGACGAGCTGATCGGCAAGATCTCCGAGCGCATCGACCGGCTGAAGGTGGGCAACGGGGTCGGCGGGCCGGACGGTGAGCCGGACCTGGGCCCGCTCATCTCGGCGGAGCACAAGAAGAAGGTGTCGGGCTATGTCGACATCGCCGAGGCGGACGGCGCGAAGATCGTGGTCGATGGCCGCACCTGCACTGTCGAGGGCGGTGAGGACGGCTTCTTCTTCGGCCCCACCCTCATCGACGACCTGCCGACGACGTCGCGTGCGTACCAGGAGGAGATCTTCGGCCCCGTGCTCCAGGTGGTGCGGGTGAAGACATTCCAGGAGGGCATCGACCTCATCAATTCAGGCCAGTTCGGAAACGGCACCGCCATCTTCACGAACGACGGCGGCGCGGCACGCCGCTTCCAGAACGAGGTGCAAGTCGGCATGATCGGCATCAACGTTCCGATCCCGGTTCCGGTGGCATACCACTCCTTCGGCGGCTGGAAGAACTCGTTGTTCGGCGACGCGAAGGCGTACGGCGTGCACGGGTTCGACTTCTTCACGAGGGAGAAGGCGGTCACGAGCCGCTGGCTCGACCCGGCGACGCACGGTGGCATCAACCTCGGGTTCCCGCAGAACGACTGACCGAGACGTTTCCCCGCAGAACGACTGACGAACGAAAGGCATCGCGTCACGATGGCTGTGCGCAATGAGTGGTTCTTTCCCCGTGGGGCGCTGAGCTCGGGCCCGTGGGAATCCGTGGTCGACGGGAGCATCGACGGATGGCGGCACACGGGCATCCGCATCGCTGACGTCGACGACGCAGGCGTCGAGCTGCCCGCCGCAGACGTCGAGCGCATCGTGGTGCCGTTGTCCGGCGCGTTCCGGGTGGAGCACGAGGGCAGGACGACCGAGCTAGAAGGCCGCGCCGGCGTGTTGGACGGGCCGACCGACATCCTCTACGTCGGATGCGGCGAGGGTCTGCGCATCAGTGCCCCAGCCGGTGGCCGCGTCGCCGTCGCCGAGGCCGTGACCACCGTGCGCAAGTCCAGTGCCTACCTGCCGAAGGCCGACGTGCCGGTCGAGATCAGGGGTGCAGGACGCGACACGCGTCGGGTGCACAATTTCGGCTCACCCGACGCGCTGGATGCCGCGGCCATCATCGCGTGCGAGGTCGTGACACCCGCGGGCAACTGGTCATCGCATCCCGCGCACAAGCACGACGAGGATGTCCCTGGTCACGAGTCGCGGCTCGAGGAGATCTACTACTTCGAGGCGGCGCCGCACTCCGGCCTGAACGCGCCGGCGAACGCGGATGCGTTCGGCACCTTCGCCGCGTACTCCTCGCCGGCCGGAGACATCGACACCGGTGCGATGGTGCGAACGGGCGACATCGCCCTGGTGCCGTTCGGCTACCACGGCCCGGCCGCCGCTGCGCCGGAGTACGACCTGTACTACCTCAACGTGATGGCCGGCCCCGGCGAGAACCGCGAATGGCTGATCAGCGACGACCCGCGGCAGAGCTGGATCCGCAAGGCGTGGGAGAGCCGGCTCCCCGACCCGCGGCTCGCGGAGGCCCAGCACCAGAAAGCCCAGAACGGAGCACACCGATGACGACACGACGGATGACGGTCGGACAGGCGCTCGTCGAGTTCCTCGGCCACCAGTGGACGGTCGACGGCGACGTGCGCGAGCGTACGGTGCCGGGCATCCTCGGCATCTTCGGACACGGCAACGTGGCGGGGCTCGGCCAGGCGCTGAAGCAGTACAACGTACTCGATCCGACGCTGCTGCCATATCACCAGGCCCGCAACGAGCAGGCCATGGTGCACCAGGCGGTCGGGTTCGCGCGCGTGCACCGGCGGCGCGCCACGCTCGCGGCGGCGGCATCCGTCGGCCCCGGCGCGGCGAACATGCTCACCGGAGCTGCGCTCGCCACGGCGAACCGGATGCCCGCGCTCCTGCTCCCGAGCGACACGTTCGCCACGCGGGTCGCCGACCCCGTGCTGCAGCAGCTGGAGCATCCGCACGACATCGGCCTGCAGGTGACGGACGCGTTCCGTCCGCTGTCGCGGTTCTTCGACCGGGTGCAGCGGCCGGAGCAGCTGTTCTCCATCGCGCTCGCCGCTATGCGGGTGCTGACCGACCCGGCCGAGACGGGCGCCGTGACGATCGCGCTGCCGGAGGACGTTCAGGCCGAGGCGATCGACGTGCCGGTGGAGTTCCTGCAAGAGCGGGAGTGGCACATCCGTCGTCCGCTGCCGGAGAAGTGGGCGCTGGATGCCGCGGTGGCGGCGATCCGCGGGGCGAAGCATCCGTTCATCGTCGCCGGCGGCGGGGTCATCTACTCCGGCGCGGAGGATGTGTTGCGTGCGCTCGTGGAGGCGACGGGCATCCCGGTCGGAACGAGCCAGGCCGGCGGGGGAGCGCTGAACTGGGACCACCCGCAGTACCTCGGCGGCGTCGGTGCGACCGGAACGACGGCCGCGAACCGGCTGGCCGAGGAGGCCGACGTCGTGATCGGCATCGGCACCAGGTACAGCGACTTCACCACAGCGAGCCGCACGGTATTCCAGAACCCGGGTGTCACATTCGTGAACGTGAACGTCGCGCCCTTCGACGCGTACAAGCACGGCACACAACTGCCGGTGATCGCGGATGCCCGCGAAACGCTGACGGCGCTGCTCCAGGCCCTCGAGGGCTACCGTGTCGAGCCCGGGTACGCCCAGCGCATCGAGCGGGAGAAGCGCGAGTGGGACGCCGTCGTGGACGCCGCGCTGTTGCCGACCGGTGCGGAACTGCCCGGACAATCCGGCCCGCAGCTCCCCAGCCAATCGCAGATCATCGGCGCCGTGCAGTCGGCCAGCGCACCGCGGGACATCGTCGTGCAGGCCGCGGGGTCGCTGCCGGGGGACCTGCACAAGCTGTGGCGGGTGCGGGATCCGCTCGGGTACCACGTGGAGTACGCGTTCTCGACCATGGGATACGAGATCGCGGGTGGCCTGGGCGTCAAGCGCGGACTCGAGGCGCTCGGCGATGACCGCGACGTCATCGTCATGGTCGGCGACGGCTCCTACCTCATGCTTCACAGCGAGCTCGCTACGGCAGTCGCCGAGGGCATCAAGATCATCGTGGTGCTCATCCAGAACGAGGGCTTCGCCTCGATCGGGCACCTCTCTGAGACGGTCGGGTCACAGCGGTTCGGCACGCGCTACCGATACCTGAACCGCGACGAGCTCAACTTCGAGTCCGGCGACCTGCTCGACGCGGTCGACCTCGCCGCCAACGCGCGCAGCTATGGGATCGACGTGATCGAGATCGAACCGGGAGCGGATGCCACCAGCCGGCTGCACGACGCGGTCGCGGTGGCGAAGGCCAGCCGGGCATCCACGCTCATCCACATCCACTCCGACCCGTTCGCGTACGCCCCGGACGGCGAAGGATGGTGGGACGTGCCGGTCGCACAGGTCTCCGAGCTGGAGAGCACCAGGCAGGCGTACGACGAGTACGTCGAACAACGCGCGAAGCAGCGGCCCCTGCTGGGTCGTGAGGAGGCAGGCGAATGAGTGAGACGCAGCGGATCGCGGTGATCGGCGCGGGTGTGATGGGAAGCGATCACGCCCGCACGATCGCGACGAAGATCCACGGTGCGGAGCTCGCCGCCGTCGCCGACATCGATCTGGGCCGTGCGCAGGCGCTCGCGGCCGAGCTCGGCGCCCGCTTCGCCACCGCGAGCCCAGCCGAGGTGATCGGCAGCGACCAGGTGGACGCCGTTCTGGTGGCATCCCACGACTCGACACACACCGAGCTCGTGCTGGCGTGCATCGCAGGGGGCAAGCCCGTGCTGTGCGAGAAGCCCCTTGCGCTCGATCTCGACGACTGCGCTCGCATCATCGCGGCGGAGCGCAGCGCTGGTCGCCGGCTGGTCTCCGTCGGGTTCTCCCGGCGCTTCGATCCGGCGCTCGTCGAGCTCAAGGCGGCACTGGATGCCGGCGAGATCGGCCGCGCGCTGCTCGCGCACGCGGTGCACCGCAACGTGTCGAGCGATCCGTCAGGCGACTCAGCGTCGACCGTGCTGAACTCGGCGATCCACGAGCTGGACCAGACGCCCTGGCTGTTCTCCTCCCCGGTCACCGAGGTGAGCTGGCACGCGCCGGCGAGCACGGGCCTGCTTCCAGGGCGCCAGGACCCGCAGCTGCTGCTGATCCGCACAGCGGACGGTGCCCTGACCACTGTCGAGGTCTTCGTGAACGCCGTGTACGGCTACGACGTGCGTCTCGAGGTCGTCGGGGAGACCGGCACGCTGGCGCTGGGGCATCCGGCCGCCGTTGTGCGCGACACCGCGCTGACCCGCCAGACCAGGTATCCCGCCGACTGGCGCCCGCGGTACGCCGCGGCGTACCGGGCCGAGGTGCAGAGCTGGGTCGACGCGATCCGAGGCACGTACGACGGGTCCGCGCTCGCCGACGCCGTCGACGGCTATCGGGCGACCGCCGTCGCGCACGCGGTCATCGCGTCCATGGGCACGGACGGCCGAACGGTCATTGTCGACTACCCGCACGCCGAACTCACGCCAGCCGCCGAACCCTTCGCCCAAGGAGTCTGACTCATGACCAGTGCCAGCGAGGCCAAGATCGCCGCAGCCCCGATCTCGTGGGGCGTCTGCGAAGTGCCCGGATGGGGATACCAGCTGAACCCGCAGCGGGTGCTCACCGAGATGGCCGAGCTCGGGTTCTCGGCCACCGAGTTCGGGCCGATCGGATTCCTGCCCGACGAACCGGCCCGCAAGGCGGAACTGCTCGCGGGCTTCGGTCTGGCGGCGACCGGCGGCTTCGTCCCGGTCGTGTTGCACGACACGGGGCACGACCCCGTTCCCGAGGTGGAGGCCGAGCTTGCCGCGTACGCGCCATCCGGTGCATCCGTCCTCGTGCTTGCCGCCGCTACCGGCGTCGAAGGGTACGACTCCCGCCCGGAGCTCGACGAGACCGGCTGGGACACGCTGCTGGCCAATCTCGACCGGCTGCGGAAGACGGCGCAGGATGCCGGAGTCGAGGCGGTGCTGCACCCTCACGTCGGCACCATGGTCGAGACATCCGCCGACCTCGACCGGGTGCTGGCCGGTTCGAGCATCCCGCTGTGCCTGGACACCGGCCACCTGCTGATCGGTGGTACCGACCCGGTCGCGTTCGCTGCGGCGCACGCCGACCGCATCGCCCACGCGCATCTCAAGGATGTCGACGAGGCCGTCGCCCACACCGTGCAGTCGGGCGAGCGCAGCTACTACGACGCCGTGATCGCAGGGCTATACCGTCCGCTGGGGCAGGGCGACATCGACGTGCGGAGCATCCTCGCCAGCCTCCGCGATGCGGGATACGAAGGCTGGTTCGTGCTCGAGCAGGACAACGTGCTGCGCGCAGAGCCGGAGCCGGGCGCCGGTCCGATTCTGGATGCCCGTTCCTCGGTCGCCTACCTGCGCTCCACGCTCGCGGAGCTCGCCGTGTAGCAGGTTGCTACAATGCGGGTATGGCCAGTTCGATGCCGATACGTGTGGATGGCGAGCTTTTCGATGCCGCGAAATCCGTCGGCGCAGTCGCCAATAGGAGCGCGGGGCAACAGCTTGCCTACTGGGCTCGGATCGGACGTGAGCTCGAGTCTTCTCCAGGAACGAGCCTTCGCGACATCCAGCGAGTGCTTGCGGGGAACGCGTCATACGACGAGCTCGGCGAGCGCAACCAGGCGGTGGTAAGAGCGATCTGGGATGAGCAGATGGAGGCCCGGCGTGCTCACCTGGATCTGGCTGCCGAGTTCACGCGGGCAGGTCGGTCGTGGACGGAGGCGGACGAGAGCGGTCGCGCGATCGTTCGCGACCCGGACGCCTGATCGGTGCCCGTTCTCCATCTTGTCGCCGGTCCCAACGGTGCTGGCAAGTCGACGTACGTCGAGCGGATCCTCGGTCCGGTGACGAATTTGCCGTTCGTGAACGCGGATCTCATTGCGGCCGAGCGATGGCCGGGAGCTGAGTCCGATCACGCGTATGAGGCGTCGCGAGCAGCAGCTGACCTGCGTTCCCAGCTGGTCGCGGCAAATGCTTCATTCATCACCGAGACGGTGTTCAGCCATTCCAGCAAGGTGGATCTCGTGGACGGAGCCAGTGCCCGCGGCTACCTCGTGCATCTGCATGTCCTACTGGTACCGGTCGACGTGGCGGTGGGCCGCGTCGCCGAACGGGTACGCAATGGGGGTCACGGGGTTCCCGAGCAGAAGACCCGCGAACGGTATGGCAGGCTCTGGGACCTCATCGTTCGAGCGCGCGCCACCGCCGACCGGACAGAGTTCCTCGATAACAGCTCCGCAAGGCATCCGTTCCGCCGCGTCGCACTATACGAACACGGGCTGCCGATCGGCAGAGCCGAATGGCCCGCTTGGGCACCCGCGGTGCTCGTCGACTGACGGCCGGTCTCGCCGCTAAGCCGAGTGTCTCGACCGGTCAACCAGAGCGTGGCAGTGGGTCGAGCAACGTCAGTTTCCATAGACGCCGAGACGTCGCACATCGGCCCCGTAGCCCGCGAAAAGTGCGATTACTTCCTCGTTGCGCTCGCGCGACAGCGCAGCTGTACCTCGCCTCGAGAACTCGGATAGTGCTTTTCGTAGAGGGCCAGCTCCTGCCACCACTGCAGTCGCGGCTCCGCCGACTGTTGAGTCTTTTCCTTTCGCATATACGACCGCGTCGGGATGCGAATACAACACGCAGGTCTCGAACCAGGGGGAAGCGCCCGTGCTCAACCTCACGAGGTCCGAAACCCGTTGTGCCTGCCGTCGCACCTGTGCGCACGGCGACTCGCCTTCTAAGTGAGCGCGCACGGTAATGATCCCTGGGGCATCCCTCACCATTTGGATAGCGAAGGGCGCATTCAAGGTGGACTCATCGAAGAGCGAGCCAAATGCCGCATGGACGCTGCTCGGGCGACGGCCGTCGAAGACAACACCGCGCCATCCCTTGTTCTCGATGACCAAGGCGCCGGTCTCGGTGATGAGGATGTGGTCCACCTGGGCGACGAACTGACGAGACCTGGGCGCGTCTGTCGGTACGAAGACGATGTTGCTGACAAGGCACCCGTCGAGCTTTAGGTCGGTGCATGCATCCAGGATCATGTTCAGTGAGCCTTCATCCCACTTCAAGCCGGTTGCGACCATCCTTCGACTTTGTTCCGCCTCTTCGAGTGCCGCCTCGATGCGCATTTCAAGGTCACGAATCCGGCTCGCATGCGCCGCTTCACGGGTTTCGGTCGCGTATCGGTGAGCTGAATCCGCCGCCGCAACCTCCTCCAGGTGTGCGTTCGCCTGCGCTTCCAGCTGCGCGCGCGACCGCTGTCGCTGACGACGCAGAATGAGGAACAACGTGCTGACGGCCAACGCCAACACGAGGATCAATGTCCAGAGCACGGTCAGGTAGGGCATGGGTCCAGCCGAGCACATGCGACCGACAAACACTGCGTTAGCCGGCTCGGCGTTCTGCCGGTACAACCCTCAGTTGTTGACGAGCGTGATCTCGAACGCGTAGAGGTCGGGCCGGTAGCAGTGCCGGCCGAACTCGACGGCCTTGCCGTTGTTGTTGTACGCGGTGCGGTCCATGGTGAGCACGGGGCCGTGCGGCTTGAGGTCGAGCAGCTCGCTCTCCTCATGGCTGGCCGCGCGGGCACCGATGCGCTGGTGCGCCACGCTGATCAGCGTGCCGCGTGCCCGCATCAGCTGGTAAAGGCCGCGCGTCTTGAGGTCGTCCTCGGAGATGTCGGCGAATTCCTGCGGCAGAAAGTTCTCCAGCACCGCCAGCGCGACCCCGTCGGATGACCGCACCCGCCGTACGTGCAGCACCGGCGATCCCTTCGGCAGCGACAGCATCTCCGCGATCGTCTCGTCGGCCTCGATCATCTCGCGGGTGAGGAGCGTGGTGCCTGGATGCTTGCTCCCGCGCTCCAGGTCGTCGTACAGGCTGGTCAGCTCGACCTTGCGGGTGAGGGGCCGCTGCACGACCTGGGTGCCGATGCCGCGCCTGCGCACCAGCAGGCCCTTGCCCACGAGCTCCTGGATGGCGCGACGGACGGTCGGCCGCGACAGCCCGAGGCGCTCGCCAAGTGCGATCTCGTTCTCCAGACGGGCGCCGGGCGCCAGTGTGCCGTCGGCGATCGCACGCTCGATCTTCGTGGCCACCTGGAAGTACATCGGGATCGGCCCGGACCGGTCGATGTCCATGAACAGTTCGGACGGCAGGGTGGTCTGCTCGGCGATCGTGTCCGGCATTTGCGCTCCCTCTGACGCGGGCGTCCTGTCACGAGGACGTGACAAAGTGCGCCATTTGTCAGGAGTTTACGTCATATAGCGGCGGGTGGCGGCATCGAAACGGGGGCAAGCGGGGGCGTATCCGCTTCCCGGACGGGGAGACGCACGAGGTCGCGGCAGGGAGCACGACGCGCCGACGACCGCTGTGACGGGTGTCGCTGCCGTGGGGTGACGCGGAATCGCAGCCAGTTGGGGTGAACACAGCCAGTTGGAGTGGCTCTATTCGCGCGAACTGGCTGCGATCGCCGTCCCGGGGGAGCGGGCAGCGCGTCCACCGGATCGTATACGATGTGAACGGCAGGCGAGGAAGTGGAGCTGCGATGGATTCCGACCGACGCGAGGCGATCGCCGACGAATTGTTCGCGGCGCACCAGGCCAGGAGCATCCTGCCGCGGCTGACGGCGCGCAACCCCGACATGACCGTCGAGGACTCGTACGCGATCCAGAGCCTGTGGGCCAAGCGACGAATGGACGCCGGCCGCATTGTCGCGGGGCACAAGATCGGACTCACATCCAAGGCCATGCAGGCGGCCACCGGCATCACCGAACCCGACTACGGGGTCATCTTCGACGATCAGGTTTACGCATCCGGATCCACCGTCGAGTCCGACGCGTTCTCCAACGTGCGCATCGAGGTGGAGCTCGCATTCGCGCTGAGCAAGCCGCTCTCGGGCGACGGATGCACCGTGGACGACGTTCTCGACGCCACCGAATACGTCGTGCCTGCGCTGGAGATCCTCAACTCGCATCTCGAGTTGGAGGGCCGGACCATCGTGGACACCATCGCGGACAACGCCGCGCTCGGCGTCATGGTCGTCGGCGACGTGCACGTGGCCCCTCGCGACATCGACATGCCGTGGGTGGCCGCGGTGCTCGACCGGAACGGCGAGATCGAGGAGACGGGCGTCGCGGCCGGCGTGCTCGGGCATCCGGCTCTCGGGGTCGCCTGGCTCGCCGGGAAGCTCGCGCAGCACGGAGCGGGTTTGGCTGCCGGTGAGCTCGTGTTGGCCGGGTCATTCACGAGACCGATGTGGGTGAGGCGCGGCGACCTGGTTCGTGCGGAGTATCGTGCGGGCGATCGATCGATGGGAGAGGTGACATGCCGGTTCGATTGACGCTTCCGCCTACGCTGCCGCAGGTTCTGGCGCAGACCGCGCGTCCACTGGCGGGCATGTGGGTCGTGTCGGCCAGCCCGCTGATCGCGGAGATCGCCGCGGGCAGCGGGCTCGACCTGCTGCTCATCGATGGTGAGCATTCCGCGAACTCGCTGCAGAGTATCCAGCTGCAGCTCCAGGCGACGGCCGCCTATCCCGTGACGTCGATGGTGCGCGTGCCGTTCGGCGACACGGTGCTGATCAAGCAGTACCTCGACCTCGGCGCGCAGAACCTCATCGTGCCCATGGTCGACAGCGCTGAGCAGGCGGCCGAAGTTGTGCGTGCCGTTCATTATCCGCCACACGGCGTGCGGGGCGTCGGCAGCGCGCTCGCCCGCAGTGCCAGGTGGAACCGCGTCGACGGATACCTCGGTCGCGCGGCCGAGCACGTCTCGCTGACCGTGCAGATCGAGTCGACGTCCGCGGTCGAGAGGGCCGAGGACATCGCCGGGGTCGACGGTGTTGACGCGCTGTTCGTCGGTCCGAGCGACCTCTCTGCATCCATGGGCCTTCTCGGGCAGCAGACCCACGCCGACGTCGTGGCAGCGGTCGAGCATGTCATCGAGGTGGGTCGCACGGCCGGACGACCGGTCGGGGTGAACGCGTTCGACCTCGACATGGCGCAGCACTACCTGGATGCCGGTGCCCGTTTCGTCTTCGTCGCAGCCGATGTCGCGCTGCTGGCGCGGGCATCCGAGGCACTGGCCGACCGGTTCTGCGCGCCGAGCGAACCGGATGCCGGCGGCACGGCACCGCGATCCAGTTACTGAGCGAGGACTTTCATGAGCACCGAGAACACGACCACCGTCGAGCCGCTTTCCGCCGAACTGCTCGCGTCGCTAGAGGGAGTGGCGACCGCGACGCTGAGCGCCGCTCTCCGCAGTCGCGGCTACACGGACATCTTCATCGAGGGTGCGCTGCCGATGCGACCAGGAGCGCGGATGGTGGGGGTCGCCCGCACGCTCCGATTTGTGGCGTTCCGTCCCGACCTGTTCGCCGAGCACGGCGGCGGGTTCAACGCCCAGAAGCGCGTGTTCGACTCGGTGAACCCGGGAGAGGTCATCGTGATCGAGGCGCGCGGCGAGCGGGGCACCGGCACGGTCGGCGACGTGCTGGCGCTGCGGGCGCAGACGCGGGGTGCCTCGGGCATCGTCACCGACGGGGGAGTGCGGGATGCCGAGCAGGTGGCATCCTTCGACATCCCCACCTTCGCGCAGGGCGCGCATCCCTCCGTGCTCGGGCGCAGGCACGTGCCGTGGGAGTCCGACGTAGTCGTCACCTGCGGCGGGGCCGCGGTGTGCCCTGGCGATGTGATCGTGGGCGACGGCGACGGCGTCATCGTGATCCCACGGCAGCTCGCCGACGAGGTTGTGGCGCAGGCGGCCGAGCAGGAACGACGGGATGCCTGGATCGCCGATCGAGTCGCCGAGGGCGAGAGCATCGACGGGTTGTTCCCGATGAACGCCGCCTGGCGGGAGCGTTACGAACGCGAGACCGGCGCTGGAGAATAAAAAGCACGAGCATCCGTTCAATGGCGTAGCCTGGAACGCATGACGGCGGCACCCGAATTGCGCGACCTGGCGGATCGCGACGACGTCGCGAGGCTCGTGCGCACGTTCTACAGCCGCGCGTTCGAGGACGAGCTGATCGGCCACATCTTCACCGACGTGGCGCACATGGATCTCGACCACCACCTGCCGATCATGTGCGACTTCTGGCAGACCGTGCTCTTCAACGCGGGCCTGTATCGGCGCAACGCGCTGCAGCTGCACTACGTGCTGAACGCGAAGCATCCGCTGCATGAGGAGCACTTCGAGCGCTGGCTCCTCCTCTGGACCTCGACCGTCGACGATCTCTTCGCCGGCCCGGTGGCCGAGCGGGCGAAGCTGCAGGCCACGCGCATCGCCGGGTCGATCCATCGCCGGCTCGAGGGCCGCTCGGGAAGTCAGTTCGAGAGCCTCGCGCACCGCGATGTCCCCGACACGTTCGAGTACGGTCATCGTGTGCGTCAGGACGAGGCGGTGGCGGAGCCGTGAGCGGCGACCGCGTGGCAGAGCACCTTGCGGGTTCGACGGAGCCGGCGGCGCGGCGACGCGTGCTGGACGTGCTGGTCGGGTCGAGGCATCCGCTGGACGCGAAGGCGGTCGCCGACGAGCTGGGCGTGCACATCACGACCGCGCGGTTCCATCTCGACCAGCTCGAGGCGGCGGGACTCGTGCAGCGTCGCACCGCAAGGGAGAACCGGCCGGGCAGGCCCCGGGTGGTGTACGCGCTGAGCGCGTCGCTTCGTGCGGCGGATGCCCGCGAGCAGCTCATCGAGGTGCTCGCGAACGCGCTGGGCGACCCGGTGCCGGCCGGCGGGCCTCCGCGACGGCGGGGCCGTGCGGCGGCATTGGCCGCCGGCGAGCGATGGGCCGACGTGATGGAGCAGCGTGAGCACGCGGACAGCGGTCCGGCGGCGAGCGCCGAAGCGGGCGGCGCTGACCCCGTTCACGACCTCGTCGACGTGCTCGACTCCCTCGGGTTCGCGCCGGAGGCGGTGGGCGACGAGATCCTCATGCACGAGTGCCCGTTCCGGGCTGCCGCTCGCGAGCGGCCCGATGTGGTGTGTGCGGTGCACCAGGGGCTCGTGGAGCGGATGCTCGCATCCACCCCAGCGAACGGAGCGCGGATGCTCGCTTCCGCTGCCGACGACACCACCCAAGTCCCGGCATCCGTGCCGCGAACAGCGACCCTGCTGCCGTTCGTTCAGCCGGACCTGTGCGTGGTGCGCCTCGGTCGCTCGGCCTGAGCGCGGGTCACGCTGTCGCCAGGCCGACCACCCCGATGGCGATGAGCAGGGCGACCTTCACGACCTCGAGCGCGATGTACGCGAAGTGCATACTGTGGCGCGGCATCCGTTCCGCAGTGCGTCCCGTCGTCACGCGGCGGTCCATGAGCGGCCGCAGCACGAGCGCACCGAGGCCGAGCACCACGATCACGGCGATCGTTAGTACGAGCGAGAGCGGGATGCCCTGCACGAGCACGGCGATGAGAAGCACTACCGCTGCAACACCCTCGATCGTGTTCAATGCGCGGAACACGAGCCGTCCGATGCCGACGCCCACCTCGATCGTCAACCCGGGCGCACGGAACTTGAGCGGCGCCTCCAGGAACGAGATGCCGAGCACGAGGCCGAGCCAGGTGAACGTCACGGCGACCTGCGTGGCGAGTGCGGGATTCACTTGCTTCCTGCCTATCGATTGGACACCGAAGCGTGCGACCGGCGAACCGGCCGCACGCATTCCAGGGTAAAGCGGAACATTATCCTTTTTACCAGATGGCGCACGTTCGCACCCGGTCGTACGATCACTGCGGAACGTTCATTCCGACACACGACGGAGGAGCCCGCTCATGAACTCGCAGAACCACCACTCGTTGTCCTCGAACGCGCTGACCCGTCTCCTGGGCGTCGAGGTGCCGATCGTGCTGGCGCCGTTCGGCGGCCTCTCGTCGGTGGAGCTGACCGCGCGAGTGAGCGAGCTCGGCGGGCTCGGATCCTGCGGGCTCTACGGATACGATGCCGACCGCATCCTCCGTACCGCCGAGGAGTTGCGCGCCGCGACGTCGCGCCCGTTCTCGTTCAATCTGTGGCTGCCGACGGGCACCGAGCGCGACCCGGAACCCGACGAATACGCCCGAGCGGTCGAGGCGGTGCGGCCGCTGTTCGCCGAGGTGGGCATGGAGGTTCCGGATGCTCCTGCCCGCTTCCTCCCGCCCTTCGAGGAGCAGCTGCAGGCGGCGCTGGATGCCCGCCCGGCCGCGCTCAGCTTCGTGTTCGGGGTGCCGGGGCGAGACATCCTGGAGGCGGCGCACGAGCGCGGCATCGTCGTCATCGGCTCCGCGACGACCGTGGACGAAGCGGTGGCGCTCGAGCAAGGCGGCGTCGACGCGATCGTCGCCACCGGTGCCGAGGCGGCGGGGCACAAGGTGGCGTTCCTGGAGCCGGCCGAGCGGTCGCTGGTCGGACTGTTCGCACTGGTTCCTCAGGTGCGCGACGCCGTGGATGTTCCGGTGATCGCCGCAGGAGGCATCGCCGACCGGCGTGGCGTGCGTGCCGCGTTCGCGCTCGAAGCAGACGGCGTGCAGATCGGTACCGCGTTCCTGCACACGAAGGAGTCGGCGGCGAACGACGCGCACAGGGCCGCGATCGAGGCCACGCCCGCGCACGGCAGCGTGCTCACCAGGGCGATGAGCGGCCGGCTCTCCCGCGGAGCCTCGAACCTCGCGGTGCGCACGATCGAGCAGGCGGATGCGATCGCACCGTTCCCCGCGCAGAACTGGCTTACCGGGCGCTTCCGTGCGGCGGCCGGTGCGCAGGGCAAGGGCGAGCTGCAGTCGCTGTGGCTCGGCCAGGCCAGCCGCCTCGCCACGCTGCAGACCGCCGACGCGGTCTTCGAGGAGCTCGCTGCGGGACTGCCATCGTAGGCGGCGGCCGCGACGCCAGGCCCGTCAGTCAACAGGACATAGACCGCTTTCCCGCCGAGAGCATGACCGATGGGCCTGTTTTCGGGCGATCGTCATGTTGGCGTGAGGCCGGGACACGGCAGAGGCGCACGAGCGTCCACACGAAGAGCACGCCGAGGGCGATGTTGCGGGCGACGAGCAGGGCGATCGCGCCCGGATTCGCATCGATGACGAGGTCGTAGATCCACGGATAGAAGGCCTGGGTCAGTGCGGCGACGACGAGGCCGACGAGCGCCGGGAATCGGAATCGGTGCGGTTGCTGCACCAGGCCGTAGACGATGGGCGCGGCGAGCCAGGTGATGTACTGCGGCGAGAGCACCTTGTCGAACAGCATGAGCGCGAGCACCAGCGCAAGCATGAGCGACGGAAGCGCCTTCGCGTCGTGACGCATCGCCGCGAAGAGCCCGAGCGCCATCACCGCCACCAGGGCGACGAGCAGCAGCGGAGTCATGAGATGCACGGCGATCTGGCTGCCCGGTCCCGACACCTCGAACGTGTTGAGCGCGCGACTGTAGAACACGTGGGACGGAGGCAGGTGCAGCGCGGCAGCCCACAACCATCCGGATGCCACGGGCGACTCGATCTGCAGGCCGCGGGCATCCTGCGTGCCGATGAAGCTGAAGAGACGCGTTCCTGCGCCGAGCGCCAGGGGCACGGCGACGATGGCGACGGATGTCACCATGGCGACGACGATGGTGCGAAGGCGATGGCGGGCATCCAGGAGCAGCGACGCAAGCAGGGCGACGGGCCACACCTTGATCCACGTCGCGACGGTGAGCAGCACGACCGCCACACGCGGCCTCGTGCTCAGCCAGAGCAGACCGACGATCGCGATCGGCACCGACACCGTGTCGATGCGCGTGAGCGCGATGGGTCCGAGCAGGAAGATGAACGCGAGCCACCACCACGCGGCCGTCCAGTGCCGACGGCTCGCACGATGGGTCAGGATGGCGATAGCGGCGGCGTCCAGTCCGGTGACCATGACCATCCAGGCGAAGCCGTACGCTTGCGCGCCGAACAACATGGGCGCCAGCACCGGCACGAGTGCGGCGATCGGATACACCCAGCGCGAGTCGATGCCGACGATGCCGTGCCCCGCGAACACATGGTGGGCCCACGGAAGGTACATCGTGTGCACGTCGCCGAGGTACTTGTGCTGGTCGAGCGACAGCACGAGTGCGACGATGACGACGTGCACGAACCCGAACGCGAGCCACAGCCAGAGGCGGGATGCACGTGGCCGCGCCAGCCACGCACGCGGGCGAGCCTGGGTCGACGCGGCGTCGTTCGACGCGGTGTCCCTGGGGAGCTGCACACTCGGATGCTACGCAACGGCGGTTCCAGCGAACTCCCGTTGCGCGTTCGGACACCGCGTGATCACGCCGGCCCGGTGTTCGAGAGCCGGTGCACGGCCGTGCTTCCCGCGCGAATACTGGAGAGTCAGCCGCTCGACGTTCTGTGAGGGTCTTCACGCGGGATGCAGCGAGCGCGCTGCCTCCCGCGTGTGCCACTCTTGGATGCCATGGGCGCTGTACTCGGCCTGATCGCCGCGCTCGCGTACGGTGCCTCCGACTTCGTCGCCGGCATCGCCAGCCGTCGCACCCCGGTCATGCTCGTCACGGCCGTCACGCTCGTGACGGAGTTCCTGCTCGCGCTCGTCGTGCTCGCGTTCGTGCACGGTGCGGGGCCAACACCATCCGCGCTGCTCTGGGGCGCGCTCAGCGGGGTCGGCAGCGCCGTCGGAACGCTCGCCCTGTACCAGGGTTTCGCGGTCGGGTCGATGAGCATCGTCGCCACGGTCTCGGGCGTGCTCACCGTGGTGATCCCCGCCGTGGTGGGTGTGGCGATCGGCAACCGTCTCACCGTTCTCGGGCTGGCGGGTGTGCTGGCGGCGGTCGTCGCGGTCGCCCTCGTGTCGTGGACCGGCGGACTCCCGTTCCGGCGCCGCACCGATGACGGCCGGCCGAGCCCGTCCGGCGACGAACGGCGGCGCACGAGCGGAGCCGGCTATGGCGCGCTGGCCGGGGCATCCTTCGCGCTGCTCTTCATCGCGCTCGAGCGCTCCGGCACGTCCTCCGGCGTGTGGCCGGTCGCCAGCGGGCAGCTGCTGGCGTGCCTGGCCATCGTGCCCATCGTCCTGATCGGGATGCGCCGCGACAGGATGCCCGCCAGCACCGTGCTTCCCGCCCTGCGCCTGCCCGCGATCGCCGGCGTGCTCGGCGGCCTCGCCGCGTTCAGCTACCTGTCGGCCACCGGGCTCGGCGAGCTCGTGATCGTCGCGGTGCTGACGTCGATGTACCCGGCGGTCACGGTGCTGCTGGCACGCTTCGTGCTCGGCGAACGGTGGAGCCGGGTGCAGGCGGCCGGACTCGTGCTGTCGGCGGCATCCGTCGCGGCCGTCGCCCTGTCCTGACCGGCTCGCGCGAACGGCCGGCTGACGTGTGAGCGGAGCGACCTCGTACTCTCGAGACATGACACAGGCACGCTTCGCCGTTTCTGTCTACGCCTCCCGACTGGATCGCGCGGCAGCGCTCGTCGCCGACGCCGGGCTCGACGCCGTGATCGTGACGCCAGGGCCGGATCTGCAGTACCTGATCGGATCGCGCGCGAGCACGTTCGAGCGGCTCACGGCGCTCGTGCTGCCGGCATCCGGTGCGCCGTTCGTCGTCGCGCCACGCATGGAACTCGCCGCCCTGCGCGCGTCGGCGCTCGGCGAGCTCGACGTCGAGGTGCGGGACTGGGTCGACGGCGACGACCCGTACGCGCTCGCCCTGAGGAGCCTCGGCGTCGTGCGCCGGTTCGGCCTCTCAGAGGCGACCCCCGCGCTGCACTCGATTCCGCTGGCCTCGACGGCGGATGCCGCGCCGGAGCTCGCCACCCCTGTGCTGCGCCGCCTCCGCATGGTCAAAGACGAGGCGGAGATCGACGCGCTGCGCGAGGCGGGCGCCGCGATCGACAGGGTGCACGCGCGGGTCGGCGAGTGGTTGCGCACTGGACGCACGGAGCGAGAGGTCGCGGCCGACATCGCGGCGGCGATCGTGGAGGAGGGACACGCCGAGGCGGACTTCGTGATCGTGGGGTCCGGTCCGAACGGTGCCGATCCGCACCACGAAGTGTCCGACCGAGTGATCGGTGCGGGCGAGACGGTCGTCGTCGACATCGGCGGGCCGACCGATCTCGGTTACAACTCCGACAGCACGCGAACGTACGCGACCGGCGAGGTGAGTGCGGGCATCCGGGATGCCTATGCCGCCCTCGAGCGCGCGCAGCAGGCTGCCGTCGATACGGTTCGACCCGGCGTCACGGCCGAGAGCGTGGATGCTGCGGCCCGTCGCGTGCTGCGGGATGCCGGCCTCGCCGACCGCTTCATCCACCGCACCGGGCACGGCATCGGGCTCTCGGTGCACGAGGAGCCATACATCGTCGCCGGGAACGCCACCGTTCTGGAACCCGGCATGGCATTCAGCATCGAGCCGGGCGTGTACTTCCCGGGCGAGTGGGGTGCCCGCATCGAGGACATCGTGGTCGTGACCGACGACGGCGCCGAGCCGCTCAACCGGCGGCCGCACTCGCTGACGCAGGTGTGACCCGGCGAAAGCCGTCAGAGCTCGCCGAACGGTACCGTCGGGTCCACGAGCCTGGCCGGATCCACGCGTCGTCCCTCGATGATGAGCGGCTTGATCTGATCGACCACGTCCCACACGTTCACGTTCATCGCGGCGAGGATGCGATCATCCGGGTCGACCCAGAAGGCCACGAACTCGCGTCCCTCCAGGTCGCCGCGCGTGAGCACCCGGTCGTAAACACCCCTCGGCGCGTGCCCGATGTACTCCATGCCGAGGTCGTACTGGTCGCTGAAGAAGTAGGGCAGCTCGGTGTACGCGGTGTCCTCGCCGAGCAGTGACGCCGCGGCGGCGGCCGGCTGGTTCAGAGCGTTGGCCCAGTGCTCGACGCGCACGCGACGGCCGAGCACCGGATGCTCGTGGTTGGCGATGTCGCCGACCGCGTAGATGTCGGGGTCGCTGGTGCGCAGCGAGGCGTCGACGAGCACGCCGTTGTCGATGTCGAGTCCTGCCGACTCCGCGAGCGCCAGGTCGGGCGCGACGCCCACCCCGATCACGACGGCATCGGCCGGGATCGTCTCGCCGCCCTCGAGCTCCACGCCGGTCGCCGCGCCCGCGTCGGTCGTCACGGCGGTGAGGCGTGCGCCGAGGCGGAGGTCGACGCCGTTCGCGCGGTGCAGGTCGGCGAACACCGTGGCGGCCTCGGGGCCGAGCACGCCCAGAAGGGGGAGGTCCAGCGCCTCCACGACGGTGACCTCGGTGCCGGCGGTCCGAGCAGCCGCCGCCACCTCGAGCCCGATCCAGCCGCCGCCGATGATGACCAGCTTGCGGCCGGGCCCGAACACGGCCTTGATCGCGTCGGAGTCGTCGACCGTGCGCAGCATGTGCACGCCCGCCGCGTCCGCGCCCGGCAGGGGAAGCCGACGCGGAACGGATCCCGTGGCGAGCACCAGCTTGTCGTACCCGAGCGAACGGCCGTCGTCGAGACGCACCTCGTGGGCGGCCGCGTCGACATCCGTGACGCGGGTACCGGTGAGCAGTGTCACGTCGTTGGCCGCGTACCAGTCGGCGGGATGCACCGTGGCATCCTCGAGCGTCGACCTGCCGGCCAGGTAGTCCTTCGACATCGGTGGGCGCTCGTAGGGGAGGTGGTTCTCTCCGGCGACGAGCGTCAGCTCGCCGCGATACCCGTGCTCGCGGAGGGCCTCGGCGGTCTTCGCTCCGGCGAGGCCGCCGCCTGCGATGATGACGTGCTCGGGTGTGCTCATGGTCTGTCTCCTTCGGCAGCTGGTGCGGCGTGTGGCGGGTGGTATTTCAGGCGGCGATGCCGCAGAGCGAGAGGAACTCCTGCCTCGAGCGCTGATCGTCGCGGAGTCGGCCGAGCAGCGCGGAGGTCACTGTGCTCGTGCCGGTGGCGAGAGCGCCGCGCAACGTCATGCACGTGTGCTCCGCCGAGACGACCACCCCGACCGCCTGCGGATGCAGGTGCTCGTCGAGCCAGTCCGCGACCTGCTTCGTGAGCCGCTCCTGGGTCTGCGGACGGCACGCGAAGTGCTCGACCACGCGAGCGAGCTTGGAGAGACCGACGATGCGCTCGCCGGGCAGGTATGCGACGCACGCGCGGCCCGTGAAGGGCAACAGGTGGTGCTCGCAGATCGAGCGCACGGGCACGTCGCGGACGAGAACGAGCTCGTCGTAGCCCTCCTCGTTCGGGAACGTCGTGAGATCGAACGGGCGGGGCGTGAACATCTCGGCCCACGCCCTCGCCATGCGGCCGGGCGTCGCACGCAAGTGCTCGGACTCGAGCGAGACGCCGAGCGCCAGCAGAAACTCCTTCGCCGCCAGCTCAGCTCGCTCGAGATCCGGCTCGTCCGTGGTGGTCACGACCCGCAACGGGGCGAGCTTGGACGGTCGCACGCCGCCGTACCGCGCGGAGGCGTCGCTGTCGTCGTTCGCCGGCTCAGGCATCCGTCGCATGGCCGCGCTGCTCATCGCCGTGCCGCCGCTTGGCTCATGGTGTGCTCCTCGTGACGCCGGGGATTGCGAAGGCTCCGGCTCTACTACCAACATCCGCTGGTTTTAGATTCGTCCAGTGAAGACCTTTTGTCAAGGATGATTATCAATAGAATGAAGGTGTGGAAACGCAGCAGTCCCCGGAGTCGCTGACGAGGCTCAGCGCGCTCGCCGATCCGGTACGGCAGCGGCTCTACGAGTTCGTGGCGAGTCGGGATGCACCGGTCGGCAGAGACGCGGCGGCCGAGTCGGCGGGCATCAGCCGAACGCTCGCCGCCTACCATCTCGATCGGCTCGCCGAGGTCGGGCTGCTCGAGGTGAGCTACGCCAGGCAGAACGACCGCACCGGGCCAGGCGCAGGCAGGCCGGCGAAGCGGTACGCGCGGTCCGCGAGCGAGGTCTCCGTGACGGTTCCGCCGCGCGACTTCGGGCTCCTGGCCAGGCTGCTCGCGACCGCCGCCGAGGCCGACGAGACGGGCGTCGTCGGTACCGCGCTGAACCGCGCAGCGGGCGAGGAGGGGGTCGAGGCTGGACGCCGCGGGGGAGAGCTGATCGGATGCCTGCGCCAGAGCGGCTACGAACCCGCCATCGACGACGATGGAGACATCGTGCTGCGCAACTGCCCGTTCCATCAGGTCGCTCAGCGTCAGACCGAGCTCGTCTGCGGCATGAATCACGCGCTGATCCGTGGCATCCTCACCGGGGCGGGAGCCGACTCGGAACGGGCAGAGCTGGCGCCGTGCCCGGGGCGCTGCTGCGTCGTCATCCACCCCGAGCAGTGAGTCGTGGGGGGGGGGGGGGGGGGGGGGGGGGGGGGGGGC
>NZ_JBQCIE010000042.1:0-7128 GCF_051954055.1 Humibacter sp.
TTCGGCGCCGTCGCCGCCGGATTGATCAGTCCGACAGCCTCGTACACGACGCTCGAGTACGTGCATCCGTGCCCGAACGCGAAGGCGTACGGCTTCGGCTGGTGACGGTACGTCGCGTTCTGCCGCGCGGTGTCGTAGTCGAAGAGGTCGCCCGCCTGATCCGGATGTGCCGGCCACGACTGCGCGAGGCGACCGCGCGGCTCCCGGTTTCCGGAGAGCACGTCGGCGAGGCCGCGACCGAGCTCCTGCCCGCCGTGGCTCGACCAGACGACGGTGTCGGCATCCCGCACGCCGTCGGGCAGCACGTACGGGTAGCTGGAGATCACGGTGAGCACGGCGCGCTCGTTCGACGCACGCGCCACGCGGTAGAGCTCGGCCTGCGACTCCGGCAGGCAGAGGTGCGGACGGTCCTGGGTCTCACGGCCCGACAGGTGCGGCTCGTTGCCCACCGCGACGAAGACGGCGTCGGCGGATGCCGCGGCTCGCGCGACGGCATCCTGCCCCGACACGAGCGTGCGGACGGTGAACCGTTCGGCGTCGTCCACGGTAACGCCCTCGGCGACCAGCAGTCCCGAGTCACGGAGCAGCCGCACCCAGCGGCCGGTTCCGAGGTTCAGCAGCGACCAGGATCCGTCGGCGTGCACGTGACGGCGGAAGCTCTCGTGCACCACCCACTCGCCGACCTGCTCGGCGTCTGCCTGCATCGGCCAGTGGGCACCGGTGAGCAGCCGACCGCTCGCCGCGGAGCGGAGCGTGAGGATGCCGTCGCCCCAGTCGGTCACGTCGAACCGGGCATCCTCACCCGCCGGCTCGGCACTCGCGGCGACGAGCGACCCGTCGGCGGATGCGACCACGTACCGCCCGGTCGACGCGGACCGGAGCGCGACGGTGTCCGCCCCGGTCACCACCTCGACGTGCGCATCCGGGTACCGGTCGGCCAGGCCGGCCGCGAGTCCGTACTGGTACGGCGGCGTTCCGGAGTACCAATCCATCAGCACGGCGTCGGCGAGCGGCCCGACGACCGCGATCCTGCTCGGTTCGGCCAGCGGCAGGATGCCCGCGTCGTTGCGCAGCACGACGACCGCAGCGCCGGCGATCTCCCGCGCCAGCTCACGCGAGGACGGACGATCGAGCTCCTCGGCCGTGATCGTGCCGTACGGGTCGTCGTCGCCGTCGAACTCGCCAGTACGCAGCCGCAGTTCGAGCAGCCGCAGCACCGCGGCATCCACGTCGTCCATGCTCAGCCGTCCGGCCGCGAGCGCCTCGTTCACGTACCCGATGGTCGGCGCGGCGTTCTGCTCGTTGTCGGTGAACGAGTCCATCCCCGACCTCAGCAGCGCGACGGTGGCCGCGACGTGATCCGGCTGCTCCCGCTGGGCGGTGACGAGCAGGGTGGGCGCGCCGGCGTCCGAGACGACCGCGATGGACTCCCCCACCCAGCTGCGCGCCTCGGCCACCAGCTCCGGCTGGGTGTGGGCGGCGATGCCGTTGACGCGGTTGTAGGAGAGCATGATCGCCCCCGACGCGCCCGACTCGATCGGTGCACGGAACGCCGGCAGCTCCTCCTCGTGCAGCGTGCGCAGCGACAGGTTCGACGAGGTCGTCGACCGGTCCGTCTCGTTGTTGTACGCGAGGAAGTGCTTGAGCGTGGGAACGGTGCGCCACACCCGCTCGTGGTCGCCGCGCAGACCACGCGAGTACGCGGCGCCGAAGTGGGCCGTGAGCTGCGGATCCTCCGAGTAGCCCTCCTCGTTGCGGCCCCAGCCGGGGTGCCGCAGCGTGTTGACGACCGGCGCCCACACGTTGAGACCGACGGACGGATTCGCCACCCGCTTGGCACGCACCTCGACCGATGTGACCTCGCCGGCCTTCGTCAGCAGTTCGGTGTCCCAGGTGGCGGCGAGCCCGACGGCCTGCGGGAACGTGGTCGCCGTGCCGAGCCATGCGACACCGTGCAGCGCCTCGCATCCGGTGTGGAACCGACGGATGCCCAACCGTGCGATCGCCGGCGCCGCCTGGTGCAGCATGGCGATGCGTTCATCCCCGGTGAGGCGGGAGAGAAGGTCGCGTGCGCGCTCCGCGAGCGGGGCATCCACACAGCGGAACAGCTCGGGATCGGTCATCGGGCTTCGCCTTCCTCGGAAACGGTCTGCGACGGTGTCTCACCTGACGCGGTAAAGGTGATGGCCAGCTCGCCCGCTCCGTCGGCATGCACGGTGCTCCCGCCCGCCTCGAGCGACCAGGGTGCGCGGGCATCCGTGCTCGACGCCGTCACGATGTCTCCGTTCCGTCGCACCCGGAACTCGGTGCCTGCGGTGCCATCGTGCCCGGGCACGGTGGTGACCTCGTCGTAACCGTCGGGGAGCTCGAAGCAGCGCAGGGTGACGCCGTGCGCCCAGTCGTAGTCGGGGCGGTCATCCGTCGCGCCGAACGGCAGCACCGTTCCCGGGCGCACCAGGAGCGGCAGGGAGTCGTAGCCGTGTTTCTCGGTGTGCCAGCGGAATCCGTCGCGGGTCGAGCCGTCGAGCAGGGACGTCCACGACCCCTCAGGCAGGTAGTACTCGACCGTGCCGTGCGGCGTGAAGACGGGCGCGACGAGCAGGGCATCGCCCAGCATGTACTGACAGTCGGCGTCGTACCCGCCACGGTCGTCGGGGAACTCGAGCACCATCGGCCGCATCATCGGGATGCCATCCCCGTGCGCCTGGCTCGCGGCGTGCGCGAGGTAGGGCATGAGGCGCATCTTGAGCTTCGTGAACTCGCGAGCGATGTCGACGGACTCGTCGTCGAACGCCCACGGCACGCGCACGGAGTCGGAGCCGTGCAGGCGCGAGTGGGAGCTGAGCAGGCCGAACGCCAGCCAGCGCTTGAACAGCCCGGGATCTGGCGTGCCCTCGAAGCCGCCGATGTCGTGGCTCCAGTAGCCGAAGCCCGACATCGCCAGTGACAGTCCGCCGCGCAACGACTCGGCCATCGACGCGTACGAGGAGTCCGAATCGCCGCCCCAGTGCACAGGGAACTGCTGGCATCCGGCCGTCGCCGAGCGCGCGAACACGATCGCCTCACCCGTGCCGCGGCGCTTCTCGAGGGCACGGAACACCGCACCGTTGTAGAGCTTCGCGTAGTAGTTGTGCATGCGCCGCGGATCGGACCCGTCGTGCCACACCACGTCGTCGACCGGCACCCGCTCGCCGAAATCGGTCTTGAACGCGTCGATGCCCTGGTCCATCAGGCGCTCCAGCTTGCCGATGTACCAGTCGCTGGCCGCCGGATTGGTGAAGTCCACCAGTCCCATGCCGGCCTGCCAGAGGTCCCACTGCCAGATGCTGCCGTCGGTGCGCTTGAGCAGGTATCCGGCCTCAGCCGCCTCGGCGAAGAGCGCAGACCGCTGCGCGATGTACGGGTTGATCCACGCCGAGATGTGCAGGCCCTTCTCGTGCAGCCGCGCCAGCTGACCCTCCGGGTCGGGGAAGTAGCGGGCATCCCACTCGAAGTCGGTCCACTGGAACTCGCGCATCCAGAAGCAGTCGTAGTGGAAGACACTCAGCGGGATGTCCCGCTCGGCCATGCCGTCCACGAACGCGTTCACGGACTCCTCGTCGTAGCTGGCCGTGAACGACGTCGTCAGCCATAGGCCGAACGACCACGCGGGCACCTGCGCAGGCCGACCGGTGAGCGCCGTGTACCTGCGGAGGACATCCTTCGGCGTCGGGCCGTCGATCACGTAGTAGTCCAGCGCCTCGCCGCTCACGGAGAACTGAACGCGCGAGTTGACCTCGCTGCCCACCTCGAACGACACGTTGCCCGGGTCGTCGACGAACACGCCGTAGCCACGGCTCGTGAGGTAGAGCGGGATGTTCTTGTACGCCTGCTCGCTCGCGGTGCCGCCGTCCGCGTTCCAGGTGTCGACGACCTGCCCGTTCTTGATGAACGCACCGAACCTCTCCCCTAGCCCGTAGACGCGCTCGCCCGGCTCGATGGACAGCTGCTGGTGCACCCACGTGCCCTCTGCGTCACCGGCCCGGCCGCTGATGTGCCCGACCGAGCGGGGCAGCGAGCTCGTGATGCGCGTGCGCGCGTGCTCGAAGTCGAAGCGCCACGGCCCGCTGCGCGGCACCCGAACGGTGAGGTCGCCGGAGGTGAGCACACCGCTGTCGTCGTCGATCGAGATCGATGGACGGAAGGATGCATCCGCGAACGTCTCGAAGTCCGGCCCACGGTGCACCGCGCCGGCGTGCCGCTCGACGCGCACCTTGATGACGCCAGCCATCGGCGAGGAGAAGGTCAGCGTCAGCATCGCGAGGTTGAGGGTGTCGCCGCGCTGCCGGATCGGCTTCGTCGGTGCGTACACCGTCATCGTTCCCGCCGTCTCGTCCGCGCGGATGTCGTCGACCTCGACGGCGTACAGCGGCCCCAGCCCCGGCCTCGTGAGCCAGAATCCATCGGTGATTTTCACGTAGTGCGCCCTTCGATCAGCACCAGGGCCGTTCCTGGCGCGAGCGCCGTGGCACGGTCTATTCGTTCGTTCGTCATCAGGTCGTGCAGGGTCGCAGGCAGTTCGAGTCCAGCGGTGTTGCGACCATGGTTGAGCAGGAAGAGAGCCGGCCCGCGACGCACGACCTCGAGTCCGTCGGGCAGCTGTTTGCCGGGGCGCACCCGCCCGCCGAGTGCGTTCTCGATGCCCGCGTCGTGCAGCGCGGCCTCGAGCACCGCGGCGAGCAGTGCGTCGGAGACGACGGCGCCGAGGTACCAGGCGGCCCCGGCGCCGTGCCGGTTCCGCGTCACGGCAGGATGCCCGGCAAGCGGTCCGTCGCCGAACGTGGCCAGCACGTCGGCTCCGTCGGATCGCAGCCGTTCGCCGAGAACGCTCGCCGAGTGCTCCCCGCGCGGTGCAACATCCCATCCCGCGTCGAGGCTGAGGGGCGTCGGCTCGTCGGGCAGGGCCATCCACTCTTCACCGCTCACGCCCACCAGGTCGCGCAGCAGCACGGGGAACCGCCCCTGCAGGATGCCCGCGTTCGCGTCGGCCACACCGCTGAACGCCCCCACGACCACCTGGGCACTACGCGAGACGGCTTCGCGGAGCCTGTCGGCGGCCCGCGGTTCCAGAAGGTAGCTGTGCGGAACGAGCACCACGTCGTATCCGCGCAGGTCGGCGCCCGGACGCACCACGTCCGCCGGCACGCCATGACGCCACAGCACGCGGTACCAGCGCCGCAGCTGCTCGAGCGTGCTGTACCGCTCCGTGGGCCGAGCCGGCTCCACCGCCGCCCACCACGACGGCCAGTCGAAGAGGATTCCGACACGGGCATCCACCCGCTCGCCGACGACCGGCCGCAGCCGCTTCAGCTCAGCGCCCAGCCGTTCGGCGCCGCGGAACACCTCGGTGTCGGCGCCGGCGTGCGGCAGAAGCGCCGAGTGGAACCGCTCGGGCCCGGTGCGCGCCTGCCGCCACTGGAAGAAGCACACGCCGTCGGCTCCGCGCGCTAGCGCCTGCAAGGAGTTCAGCCGTGCTTCGTCCACGGACCTCGGCAAGTTGTGCTTCCGCCACGAGACCCCGCCGATCGCCTGCTCCATCAGCAGCCATGGTCGCCCGTCGCCGAGCGAGCGCATCAGGTCCTGCACGAGCGCGGTGTCGCTCGCGGCGTGCGGCGAAGCGGGATCGGGGTACTGGTCGTCGGCGATCACGTCGACCTCGCCCGCCCACGACCAGTAATCCACGGGCGGGAAGAAGCCCATGAAGTTCGTGGTGATGGGCTGCGTGGCACCCGCCGCGCGGATCGCGTCGCGCTGCTCACGGAAGCACGTCAGCAGCTGGTCGGAGGAGTACCGGCGGAAGTCGAGCGATTGGGCGGGGTTGATCAGGTACGGCGCCCTGCGGGGCGGAAGCACCTCGTCGAATGAGCCGTAGCCCTGCGACCACACGGCGGTGCCCCACGCGTCGTTCAGCTCCTCGATCGAGCCGTACCTGCGCTGCAGCCAGGCGCGGAACTCGCGCGCGGCCTCGTCGCCGTAGTCGAGCTCGCCGTACTCGTTGCCGACGTGCCACAGGCGAACAGCCGGGTGCTTCGCGTACCGTCGCGCCAGGTCGACGGCGAGCGCACGGGCGTGCTCCCGGTAGACCACGGATGCCGGCGAGTAGTGGTTGCGCGACCCGGCTGCCAGGCGCACCCCGTCGCGATCCACGGGCAGCGTCTCCGGATACCGGAGGCCTAGCCATGGCGGCGGCGACGCCGTCGGCGGCGCGAGATCGACGGCGATCCCGCTGCCGTGCAGCAGGTCGAGCACCTCGTCGAGCCACTCGAAACGTCGCTCGCCGGGAGACGGTTCGATCGTCGACCAGCTGAACACTCCGACGGTGACCAGGTTCACGCCGGCTCTGACCATCAGCTCGACGTCTTCGGCCCAGGTCTCGCGCGGCCACTGCTCCGGGTTGTAGTCGCCGCCGAAGCAGATGCCGTCTCCGAGGGTGCCGGAACCCGTGCCGGACAGCCGACTCGTCTCGGGAGTCTGTCCGGGCACACGTTCTGCCACATCGTCGAAGCGCTTCACCACTGCGACCTTATAAGATGCATGCGAGCCGTGTCCACGCGCTGTCGAAACGCCTGCGCGTCCCCTTCGGGGAGAGCACGATTCTTCAAAGGCAGGGGGGACCCGATGGTCACGATCGCGGACGTCGCCGAGGAAGCCGGCGTCTCCATCTCGACCGTGTCGTACGTGATGAGCGGCAAGCGCACGATCTCGCCCGAGACGCGCCGCCGTGTGGAGCGCGCCATCGCGTCTCTCGGCTTCAGCCCCCACGCCGGAGCCCGCTCACTGGCATCCCGCTCCACGAGCGTCATCGGCCTGCAGATCCCGCTGCGCACCGGCGTCGACGTGCACGTGGTGATGGAGGTCGTGACCGGGGTCGTGGCGCGCGCACGTACGCACGGCTACGACATCCTGCTGCTCACCAGCGACGACCCGAGGGGCATGGAGCGGGCGGCGAAGGGCTCCATGGTGGATGCCCTGCTCGTGATGGACATCGAGTCCGACGACCCGCGCATCGGCATCCTTTCCCACCTCGAGCAGCCGAGCGTGCTGATCGGGCTGCCTGAGGGTCGGCGCACCATCCCGTGCGTCGACTTC
>NZ_JBQCIE010000043.1:0-13732 GCF_051954055.1 Humibacter sp.
CAACGAGTCGGCGACCGATGCCGCAGCGGCCACCCAATCCGGTCGCCCCAGGAGCGCGCCGGCGTGGGCGAGCGCTCCGATCGCGAGCCCGTTCCACCCGGTCAGCACCTTCTCGTCGAGTGCCGGGCGGGGCTGCTCGGCGCGCGCCTCGGCACCCAGGCGGTAGTACGCACCCTCGCGTCGTTCGCCGTCGACCTCGCTCTCGGAGTCCTGCGCGGAGGCGAAGCCACGGTCGACCCTCAGCGTGCCGAGCAGGAAGCCCGCGATGCCGTCGGCGACCTCCACGAAGCGTGCGTCCACGGTCGAACGGGTGAACGCGGCGTCCGCATACAGGCGAAGCAGTCCCGCGTTGTCGTAGAGCATCCGTTCGTAGTGCGGCTCGCTCCAGTCCCTGCGTGTTCCGTAGCGGAAGAAGCCGCCGTCGACCGGGTCGCGCAACGCCGAGTGAGCCATGCGTTCCAGCGTGTGACGCGCGGCGTGCCGGCCGGCATCCGATCCGCTGGCGAGCAGGAATCCGAGCGCTGGCACGCTCGGGAACTTCGGTCCGGCGAAGTCCGGAGCCGCGCCGAAGCCGCCGAACTCCGGGTCCTCCGCTCCGGCGAGCGCTTCGGCCGCGCGCACCAGGCGATCGTTGTCGAGACCCTCTGCATCCGTGCCACTGCTGTGCGCGTCTCGCCCGAGCTCCTCCATCGCGGTCGCCACCCGCGTCGCCGTGTCGGTGACCGAGTCTCGACGGTGCGTCCAGGCATCCGTCACCGCGTCCAGAACCTGGCCGAACGACGGCATCCCGCCGCGAGGCTCCGGCGGAAAATAGGTGCCGGCGAAGAACGCGTGGCCCTCAGGAGTGGTGAAGACGCTGAGCGGCCAGCCGAGTCCCTGCGTGAACGCGCTCGCCGCGGCGAGGTAGGCGGCGTCGACGTCGGGATGCTCCTCCCTGTCCACCTTCACCGGCACGAAGCCTTCGTTGAGGCGGGCAGCGAGCAGCGGGTCGCTGAAGCTCTCCCGCGCCATCACGTGGCACCAGTGGCAGGTGGCGTAGCCGATCGAGACGAAAACCGGAACGTCGCGCTCCGCCGCCTCGGCGAATGCCTCCTCGCCCCACGGATGCCAGTCCACCGGATTGCCCGCGTGTGCGCGCAGGTAGGGACTGACGGCATCGGCAAGAAGGTTCGCCATCCCGTCAGCCTAGGCACGCGACCGCTGGCCAGGACTAGAGTCGCGAACGTGAACGTCACGATCGTGGACGGACCGACCGCGGCGGCGCTGGCGAACATCCTGCCGGTGCTGCTGCTCGCTTTCACTGTCGAATTGCGTCGCACGGCTCTGCACCGACGCGGCCCTCGGCCCGGCTGGCTCATCGCCGGGCTCGCGGTGTTCTACATCCTGTTCGGCTTGGTCGAGACCACCATGGTGATGTCCATCGACGGACGCCTGCTGCCGTCGAAACCGAGCGACCTGATCTGCGCGTTCGCGATCTTCGTGCTGCTGTGCCTGCTCTTCGCGCTTGCTCTCGTGCCCAGCCGGAACGCACACGGCGCCGACGAGTAGCGAGCCGGAGCGCGGCGCTCGCGCGTCCTTATGACTCCCGCGGCTGCAGCTCCCGCGACTCGAGGTAGAACTCGTCGAGGCAGTGCGGAGCAGCTTGCTCCAGCCAACGCGTCTCGTCCTGGGTGTTGTGCGGGGTGCCGAGTCGATACGCGATGGCCTCCGCGAGGCCATCCCGGGGATCCGTTGCGCACGTCTCGAGGAACGCGTCGATGAACAGCGCACGGAACGGCTCGACGTGCTCAGCCACGTGCGGTTCGACGTCGAGGTCCGACCCGAGGGTCAGGATGACCGTGATCGCCGCGTCCACCGCAGCGGTGCCGGCCGCGACATCCGTCCAGTCGATCACGACCGGACCACGCTCGCTCAGGATCACGTTCTGCGGGTGCAGGTCGCGGTGGATGAAGACCGATCCGGCGCTCCCCTCGAGCCACTCCGGGGCCGGCAACCGGTGCAGCCGCTCGTGCAGTTCGCCCAGCAGGCGTCCGTAGCGTCGGTACTGCGCGGGCTCGTGCAGCAGCTCGTCGAACAGCGTGCCGCCGTCGACGCGCTCGACCACGAGGTCCCCGCCGGCCGCATCGAAGACGTGCGGAACCGGGTACCCGTGCTCCTCGAGGTGCAGCATCGCGCGCGCTTCGAGCCCGGCGTCTCCCCCGTCGCGGTACCGGCGCAGTACGCGGCCGTCACCCAGGTCGAACACGTCGGCGGCTCGCCCCTGCGCCAACAGCCGCATGTCCATAGATCGAGCTTAGGTGCCCTATCCCATATTGAGGGGATGCGTGCCACGCCGCCCCGCCTCGCCCTTGTCGAGCGCGGCGATCGCCTGCATGTCGTCCCACGTGAGCTCGAAGTCGAAGATGTCCAGGTTCTCGACCATGCGCTCGCGGTGGTTCGACTTGGGGATCGCGATGTTGCCCACCTGCATGTGCCAGCGCAGCACCACCTGCGCGACCGACTTGCCGTGCGAATCGGCGATCCGCTGAAGCTCAGGCGCCTCGCTGATCGACCCGCCGCCCAGCGGATACCAGGCCTCCGTGACGATCCCGTGCTCCGCGTGGAACGTGCGCAACTCGCGCTGCTGGAACTCCACGTGCAGCTCGACCTGGTTCACGGCCGGTGTCACACCGGTCTCGGCGATGACACGCTCGAGGTGCTCGATCTGGAAGTTCGAGACGCCGATCGACTTGGCCCGCCCTGACTCCGCGATCGCGGTCAGGGTCTTCCACACCTGCGGGTAGACGCCCTTGGAGTGCAGCGGCCAGTGGATGAGGTACAGGTCCACGTAGTCGAGCCCGAGCGCGTCGAGGCTGGCCTGGAAGGCATCCTCGGGCCGGTCCTGATCGCCGTTGGCCAGCTTCGTCGTGATCCACAGGTCGCTGCGCGGGATTCCGGATGCCCGCACCGCCTCTCCCACGCCCGCCTCGTTGCGATAGCCGGCCGCGGTGTCGATGTGCCGGTAGCCGACCTCGAGTGCGTTGCCCGCGACCTCGGCCGTGTGATCCGGGTCCACCCGGAACACACCGAATCCGAGCTGAGGAATGCGGGTGCGGTTGTTCAGTTCGAGAGTGGGAACGCTGGTGTCGGTCATGCCCTCAACATTAATGAACGGGTCCCGGCTCGTCAGAGACGGAGCCTGGCAGCTCGTGCATCTCGACCTCGGCGGGCCGGGGATTGCCGACGAACGCGGCCGTGAAGTGGAAGACCCTTGCCGGGTCGTCCGGATGTTCCGCCGCGGCCCGCGCTCCGTGCTCGCGCCACTTCTCGAACACGTCGGTGACCTCCGCCGACATCTGCTGCGCCTCCTCCCTGGTGAGCACTGCGGCCGCCATGTATTGCAGGCGCGCGGCTGCTGGATCGCGGGGAAGGGACTCGTCGATGATGCTGCGTATCCAGTCGAGGCGCTCGGGGAGGATCGGGTTCGTGACGGCGTCGGTGTCGGGAAAGTAGATGCCCTCTTGGTGGGTCATCGTCCACACCCGGTCGCGGCTGTCACGCGCTTCTTCGGGCTTCTCCTCGATCAGACCGGCCTTGGCCAGGCTGCGCAGGTGGAAGCTGAGCGAGTTCGCCGGCTCGCCCGTGATCTTGGCCAGGTCCGCCGCGCGAAGGTGATCCCGAGCAGCCAGCTCCCACATGATGCGCTGCCGGAGTGGATGCGCGAGCGCACGCAGCATGGCGGGGTCGGTCACGGCGTACGACTGTTCGGTCACGGAATCAGCCTACCAAGATGAGCAACGCTCCTTGCGCAATGATAGTTGCGCAATGAATCTTGCGGATCTATGCTCATCCCCGTGAGCGACTCCCCCGCAGCGGCGCCCGGCGCCTCCCCCGCGAACGAAACGGCCGCGGCTCGTGCCAGGTCGACGGCCACGAGCCTGTGGCAGAACGCGCCGTATCTCCTCCTCATGACCGGCAAGACGTCGCAGCTGATCGGCAACGGGATCGCCGTGTTCGCTGTTCCGCTGATCGCGTTCGCGATCACCGAGTCTGTGTTCTGGGCCGGCGTGATCGGTGCGATCAGCGAGGTCGGCGTACTGTTGGCGGTGCTCCCCGCTGGTGTCATCGCCGACCGAGTGGACCGACGACGTCTGCTGCTGGTGTGCTCAGCGGCCGGCCTCATCATCTGGTTGACGCTGTGGGCAGCGGATGCCGCCGGCGTGCTCAACGCGATCGAACTGGCGGCCGCGCTCCTGGTGACCTCGGCCGTGTCCGCGTTCTATGCGCCGACGGAGGCGGCGGGCATCCGTTACGTCGTGTCGTCAGAGCAGCTGGGAACCGCGATGGCGGCCATGCAGGGGCGCGGCGCGGTCGCGAGCCTGCTGTCCGGTCCGCTGGGCGGGATGCTGTACGGACTCTCCAGGGCGCTGCCGTTTCTCGCGAGCTCGTTCGGCTACGTGCTGGCCGGCGCGACCGCGCTCCTCGTGCGAGTGCCGCTGAACGACCGGCATCCGCAGCGCCACAGCCAGGGTGTCGTCGCGTCGCTCGTCGACGGGTTCCGGTTCGTGTGGGCCGTACCGGTCATCCGCACCGGGATCGGCGTTTTCGCGCTGCTCAACCTGGCCTTCGGCGGCGCGTTCGTGTCGATCAATCTGCACCCGGTGGCCATCCACACCGCACCGCTGCTCATCGCTCTGGTCGACGTGGCATCGGGTGTGGCGATGCTCGCGGGATCGATCGCCGCACCGTCGCTGGTCAAGCGATTCCCCAGCGGACCCCTCGCGATCGTCTGCATGGTGCCGTCCGTGCTCGGTGGCTTCGGGCTGGCGTTGTCGACGCACTACCTCGAGTACGTGGCGCTCGCGATCGTGATGTCGCTGTTCATCCCACCGGTGAACTCCGGTCTGCTCGGCTACGTCAGCGCGATCACGCCGCAGACCATGCAGGCACGGATGAACTCGGTGCTGTCGCTCTCGTGGACGGTGGTCGCACCGCTCGCCCCGCTGCTCTCCGGCGCCCTGCTGAGCACTGTCGGCGTCGGCCGGTCGATCGCCGCTTTCGCGTCGCTGCTGCTCGTCGGCTTCGTTTTGTTCGCACTGAATCGCGCCGTGCGCCGCATCGGGCTGCCCGGAACGTGGGAGGACGACCTCGTTCGGTGGCCGCCGACGCCTCCCGAGCGTCAGACGTCGTAGATGCGGATCAGCTCGCGCTTCAGCACCTTGCCGCTCGGGCCGAGCGGCAGCGACTCGACGATCTCGATGCGCCGGGGGAACTTGTAGGCGGCGACCTGCGCCTTGGTGTGCTCGATGAGCTCCTCCTCGGTGGCCGTCGCACCGGGCATGAGGGTGACCGCGGCCATGATCTCCTGCCCGTGGGTCTCGTGCGAGACACCGAACACGGCCACCATCGAGACGGCAGGATGCGCCGACAGCACCTCCTCCACCTCGCGCGGGTACACGTTGTACCCGTTGCGCACGATCATGTCCTTCTTGCGGTCCACGATCGTGATGTAGTCGTCGTCGCTCTTCGTTCCGAGGTCGCCCGTGCGGAACCAGCCGTCGATCACGGCCTCCGCGGTGGCCTCCGGCAGGTGCAGGTATCCCTTCATCAGGTCGTGTCCGCGAACGACGATCTCGCCCAGCTCTCCGCGCGGCAGCAACTCGATGCGGTCGTCGAGCTCCGGGTTCGCGACCTCGACTTCGACGCCCCATAGTGGCTGGCCGACCGTGCCCGCCCTGGTCGGCTTCCCCACGACGTTGAAGGTCGCCACGGGCGAGGTCTCGGTCAGCCCGTAGCCCTCGTGGATGTTCACCCCGTACACCTCACGGAATCGCTCGATCACGGCCAGCGGCAGTGCTGAACCGCCGGAGAGCCCATACTTCAGCGGTGGCCGTTCCGGATTCGCCTTCGCCGCCTCCAGAAGCGCGATGTACATCGTGGGCACGCCGGTCATGATCGTGCACTGGTGCTTGTTGAGAAGGTCGAGCGCGGTGGCGCCGTCGAACTTCGGAAGCAGCACGACGGTCGCTCCCGCGCGGAATCCGACGTTCATCACGCAGACCTGCCCGAAGGTGTGGAAGAGGGGCAGGCATCCGAGAACCACGTCGTCGGCCGTGAGGTCGAACGCGTCGGTCAGCAGCGAGCTGGTCTGCTCGACGATCGCGAAGTGGCAGCCCTCCGCCCCCTTGGGCTTTCCGGTGGTGCCACTGGTGTACAGAATGGTCGCCGTGTCGAAGGGATCCATCGGCTCGTAGCTCGCGATCGGTTCGGCGATGGATGCCTCGTCTTCCAGCCGAGGGAACGGTAGGCCCGCCTTCGCCTCGTCGGGCACCAGAACGCTGAGCACGTCGACGCCTGCCAGCCCAGCGGCCTTCGCGCCCTCGCCGAGCAGCGGTGCCGCGCAGATCAGGGCGACAGCGCCCGAGTCGCGCAGCACGTACGCGATCTCGTCGGCCTTGAGCAGTGCGTGAACGGGCACGACGACTCCGCCAAGGGCGAGGATCGCGAAGTACACGCGCGGAAAGTCCGGCACGTTCGGGATGAGCACGGCCACCGGTGTCCCTCGTCCGACACCGCGTGCCCGCAGCGCTCCCGCATAACGGCGGGTCTCCCACCACAGTTGCGCGTAGCCGATCTTCTGATCGGCGAAGATGACCGCCGTGCGGTCCGGATTCTGCCTGGCGGCCTCGGAGAGGATGGCGGCCACCGAGATGGTCGCGAACCCTGTTGGCCTGGCGGGTGAGGAGACGGCGCTCCCGGCCATCTCTGCGGTCTCAGTCATGGCTGCCCCCTACGTCTTCATTGACACCGTCGTCGACACGACATCCGATCGGGATGGCTAGAACCTACACTCCAGCACTGTGCGGCGTCAGGGAAGTCCCGCGAGCCGCAGCAACGCGGCGGCGGCAGCGCCGACGATCACGACGACGAGGAACGGGGCGCGCAGCAGAAGCGCGATGAGCGCGGCCACGAGTGACCCGATCCGTGAGTCGAACGTCAGCTGCTGTCCGTTCGCGAGGGTGTTGATCACGGTGAGGGATGCCAGCAGGCCGATGGTCAGGGTGCCGGCGACCCGGGTCATCCGCTTGTTCTTCAGCACCTTCCCGGGCACGAGGTAGCCGACGAGCTTCGTGAGGTACGCGACGACGCCGGCGGCGATGATGTAGAGCCAGGTGGTCACGGCATCCGCCCTTCGTCTGGCAGCCGTCCGTGGGCAGGCGAACGATGCGGTGGCTCCACGTCGGGCTCGAGGCCCTCGTCCGCTGCGCCGACGCCGAGCAGTCCCCACACCGCGGCGACCACGGCGGCGACGAGCACCGGCACCCCGGGCGGGACGAACGGGATGACCACGACCGTCACCACCGCGCACGCCACCGCGATCGCGACCGGCTCTCGTGCTTTCAGCCGGGGCCACAGGAGGCCGAGGAACGCGGCCACGGCCGCTCCGTCGAGCCCCCAGACCTTCGGATCCCCGATCGCTCCGCCGAGCAGCGCACCGAGCGCCGTGAACACATTCCACAGCAGGAATATGCCGATGCCGGTGACCCAGAACGCCCGCTTCTGCTCGGCCGGATCGGTCTGCGCGCTGGACGTCGCCATGGACTCGTCGATCGTGATGTGCGCTGACCCGAAGCGCAGCCATCCCTTGGGCTGCAGCAGCGCGTTCAGCTGCATGCCGTACACGGCATTGCGGATGCCGAGCAGTGCAGCAGACCCGAGAGCCGCGCCACCGGCACCGCCGCCGGCGAGCACACCGATGAAGGCGAACTGCGAACCGCCGGAGAACAGCAGGAGGCTGAGCACCTGGGTCTGCCAGAAGTCAAGGCCCGACGCGACGCTCAGTGCGCCGAACGAGACGCCGTACAGGCCGGTCGCGATGGCGACGGATGCGCCGGTGCGCGCCGCAGGAGACCGCCACAGTTTCACGCGTGACAGTCTGCCAAAGCCTGCCTGACGCCTTCGTCCCCGCGAATCGTCCGGCAACGCCCGCATTCCCGCACACATCACCCGAAGTGGAGTGATCGTCACCTCTCGTGGAGCGCCTCACGCGGTGGTACTTTCACAGTCGGCCTCGCGGATGCGTCGAGACCTCCCACCTCCCGAAGGGTCGACGACGATGTCGGATGCCACGCAGACGCGGGCGGATACCCCCGCCCCCGAAGAACACGAACACGCGCTGAAGGCGAACGGGGTGAGTTCCGCCGGCGCCGTCGTCATGGCCGTCGCGGGAAGTGCGCCCGCCTACTCGATCGCGGCGACGACCGCGCTGCTCATCGGCGCCGCAGGACTCGCCGCGCCCGCAGCACTGCTCTGGTGCGGCATCCCGATGCTCGGCATCGCCTGGGCGTTCTCGTACCTGGGACGTTCCGACGTGAACGCAGGAGCCTCGTACTCCTGGGTGGGCCGTGCGCTGCATCCGATCCTCGGCTACCTGTCCGGTTGGTCCCTCGTCATCTCGGCCACCATCTTCATGGTCGCCGGCGCCCTGCCCGCCGGACAGTACACCGTCTCGCTGTTCGACGAGAAGGCCGCAGGCAACGTGTGGCTGGTGACGGCGATCGGCGCGTGCTGGTTCATCGTCATGGCGGGATGCGTGCTGGTCGGGGTAACGATCACGGCGCTTGCACAGTGGATCATGTCCTCGATCGAGGTCGCCATCCTGGCCGTTTTCGCGATCATCGCGATCGTCAAGGGCCTGGCCGGTGTGCACACGGCGGGCGCCGCCTTCTCCTGGGACTGGTTCGGCTTCTCGCACTTCAGCGGCGTGGCAGGCTTCGTCGGTGCCGCTCTGATCGCCGCGTTCTACTACTGGGGCTGGGACGTCAGCTCCAACCTCAACGAGGAGACGACGAACGGACGCAAGACCGCGGGCATGGGCGGAATCATCGGCGTCGTCATCGTCTTCCTGCTGTTCGAGGTCTTCACCATCGCGACGCAGGTGATGCTGCCGCAGAAGACCATCGAGCACAGCAACAACCTGATCGGCGACCTTGGCCAGGCGATCATCCCGGGCATCGGAGGCAAGATCCTCATCGTCGCCGTCATGCTCTCCACCATCGCCACGCTGGAGACCACGCTCATCCAAGTCACCCGCTCGCTGTTCGCCATGGGGCGCGACCACACGCTTCCCGCGCTGTTCGGCACCACGCACAAGAAGTGGAAGACGCCGGCGTTCGCGACGCTCGTCGTCACCGGTGTCTCACTCGTGCTGTTCATCGGATCGAACGCTCTCGGCAGCGTCGGCGACATCATGAGCGCGGCGATCAGTTCGATCGGGTTCCAGATCGCGTTCTACTACGCGCTCGCCGGCATCGCGGTGGTCGTCGCGTACCGCAAGGAGATCTTCAAATCGGTGAAGAACTTCATCTTCATCGGCCTGTGGCCCGCAATCGGCGCCCTGTTCATGGTGTGGATCTTCTTCGTGTCGATTCCCGGTCAGGCACCGCTCGTTCTCATCATCGGCATCGGCACGATCGCGCTCGGCCTCGTACCGATGGCGATCTTCTGGAAGAAGGGCAAGAAGTACTTCAGCCGCCGGCCGCTGGAGACCGGCGACGAGATCACGCCCGCGACGATCAACATCGCGCTGCCGGACCCGAAGATCGACGACTGAGCGCGCATCCTCAATAGGATGGAGGGCTCATGTCCTCCGTCCCGGCCGCCGACCTCGTCATCCAGTTCCCGCCCGAGCTGCCCGTCAGTGAACGGCGGGAGGACATCGCGCGCGCCATCCAGGACCACCAGGTCGTGATCGTCGCCGGCGAGACCGGTTCGGGCAAGACGACGCAGCTGCCGAAGATCTGCCTTCAGCTCGGGCGCGAGTCCATCGGCCACACCCAGCCGCGCCGCATAGCAGCGCGCGCGATCGCCGAACGTGTCGCCGAGGAGCTCGGCCAGGAGGTCGGCGGACTCGTCGGCTTCAAGGTTCGGTTCACCGACGAGGTGTCGAAGGCGACGCGCATCAAGGTGATGACCGACGGCATCCTGCTGAACGAGATCCATCGCGACCGCGACCTGAACGGCTACGACACGATCATCATCGACGAGGCGCACGAACGCAGTCTCACGATCGACTTCTTGCTCGGATACCTGAAGCGGCTCCTCCCCCGCCGCCCGGATCTCAAGGTGATCGTGACGAGCGCCACGATCGACCCGGAGAGCTTCGCCCGGCACTTCGCCGATGTCGAGGGCAACCCCGCTCCGGTGATCGAGGTGTCGGGCCGCACGTACCCGGTGGAGGTGCGGTACCGCCCCCTCGTCGCCGAAGACGAGGGCGACGACGATGTGGATGCCGCGTCGGCAGTGTCCCCTCGACCGCGTGAGCACAGCGCACGCGGCGCTGGCGTCGCGGCGGAAGCGCACCGCGCTTCCGCTTTCAGCTCCAGCGCGCTCACGGGCATCACGGACGCACTCGACGAGCTCGGCCGTGAGAAGCCGGGCGACGTGCTCGTGTTCCTCTCCGGCGAGACGGAGATCAGGGATGCCGAAGACGCCGTTCGCGGGCACCTCACGCGGCGCGGCGAAGCGGCTTCGACGCAGGTGCTCCCGCTGTACGGACGGCTGTCGGCCGCGGACCAGCACCGCGTCTTCGGTGCCGTGCCCGCAGGCATCCGTCGTCGCATCGTGCTGTCCACGAATGTGGCGGAGACGAGCCTCACCGTTCCGGGCATCCGGTACGTGATCGACGCGGGAACGGCGCGCATCTCGCGGTACTCCACTCGTGCGAAGGTGCAACGACTGCCGATCGAGGCGATCTCGCAGGCGTCAGCGAAGCAGCGGTCGGGACGGTCCGGACGCACGAGCGACGGCATCGCAATCCGGCTCTACTCGCAGGAGGACTTCGAGCGCCGCCCGGAGTTCACGGAGCCGGAGATCCTTCGCACCAACCTGGCCGCGGTCATCCTGCAGATGATCTCGCTCGGACTCGGCGACATCGCGGCCTTCCCGTTCCTCACCCCGCCGGATTCCCGCGGCATCAAGGATGGACTCGACCTGCTGGCGGAGCTTGACGCTGTGAAGCACCGCCGGTTGAGTAGCGTCGCCGATGGCGCCGCGTATCGAAACCCGCCGCCCGACGGTCCTGCGGCGGGTTTCGATACGGCGGCTGCGCCACCTACTCAACCGACGGTGGGACTGACCAAGACCGGCCGGGCACTTGCGCGGCTGCCCATCGACCCCCGGTTCGGGCGGATGCTCGTTGAGGCGGGCCGCCACGGCGTCGTGCGGGAGGTGATGGCGATCGTCGCGGGCCTGACCATCCAGGATCCGCGGGAGCGGCCGCTCGAGAAGCGGGCGCAAGCGGATCAGCAGCACGCGAGGTTCACGGATCCGACGAGCGACTTCCTCACGTTGCTGAACCTCTGGAACCACCTGGAGAAGAAACAGAAGGAGCTCTCCTCGAGCGCGTTTCGACGAATGTGCAAGGCGGAGTTCCTGAACTACCTGCGCATCAGGGAGTGGCAGGACCTGTACCGGCAGCTTCGCCGAACCGCGAAGCCGTTGGGGCTGGTGCCTGGCGATCCGAAGATCGACGCCGACGGCATCCACAAGTCGCTTCTCGCGGGTCTGCTCTCGCACATGGGTCTCCGCGACGTGCAGAAGCGGGACTACCTCGGGGCGAGGAACACGCGCTTTCTGATCTTCCCTGGGTCCGTTCTCGCAAAGAAGCAGCCTCAGGCGGTGATGAGCGCGGAACTGGTGGAGACGAGCCGCCTGTTCGCCCGCATGAACGCGGCCATCGACCCCGCGTGGGCGGAGCCTCTGGCGGGCGAGCTGGTGCGTCGCAGCTACAGCGAACCGCACTGGGAGAAGCGTCAAGGATCCGCCGTCGTCTTCGAGAGGGTCACGTTGTTCGGGCTGCCGATCGTGGCCCGGCGGCGTGCGCAGCTCAGTCGCATCGATCCGCCGCTGGCCCGTGAGCTGTTCATCAGGCATGCGCTGGTCGGCGGCGAGTGGCCAGGTGACACGCGCGATCACGCGTTCGACTTCCAGCGGGCCAACGCGAAGCTGCGGGCGGAGCTCGAGCGTGTGGAGGAGCGCACCAGGCGCCGGGACATCCTGCTCGACGACGAGGCGATGGTGTCGTTCTTCGAGCACCGGATTCCGGCGGAGGTCACCGACACTCGCTCGTTCGAGTCGTGGTGGCGCACGGTGCGGAGGACGAACGGCCGCCTGCTCACGATGCGCCGTGAAGACCTCGTCGACGACGTCGAGGAGGCGACGGTCGACGAGGATGCCTTCCCGCCGGTGTGGCGCCAGGGCGATCAGCGTCTGGCGGTGAGCTATCGCTTCGAACCAGGCTCGGACGACGACGGCGTGACCGTGCAGGTCCCGCTCGCGCTGCTCCCCCGACTCGACCCGACCGGATTCGATGCGCAGGTTCCCGGGCTCCGCACGGAACTCATCACCGCGCTGATCCGCACGCTGCCCAAGGCGTTGCGCCGCTCCGTGGTGCCCGCAGCGGACTGGGCCGCGCGCATCGCTGCAGAACTGCCGCCGGGAATCGGTTCGGAGCCGTTCACCGCCATCCTCTCCCGCACCATCCGGCGGCTCACCGGAACGCCGGTGGACCCCACGGACTTCGACGTCGAGCGACTCCCGGCGCACCTGCGCATCACCTTCCGTGTGATCGACGAGCGTTCCCGCGTGGTCGCAGTGGGCAAGGATCTCGTCGAGCTGCAGCGCGGCCTCGCGCCCAAGGTGCGGGAATCGGTGGCGAAGGCATCCGAACGTCGGCGCGATCCGATCGAGCGCACGGGTCTCACGACCTGGGACTTCGACGAGCTGCCGCGCTTCGTCGACACCGAGCAGGGCGGGCGTGGAACCGGGATGCCTCGCAGTGTCATCCGTGGATACCCGACTCTCGTCGTCGAGAAGGACGGGGTCGCCATCCGGGTGGTCGGCACCGTGGAAGAGCAGGAGCGTTCGCTGCCCGAGGGCGTGCGCAGGCTGCTGATGAACGGCATCCCGTCGCCCGTCGGCTATGTGCAGGAGCACCTGACCGGTGCGGAGAAGCTCGCGCTGGCCGCGAGCCCGTACCCGTCGACGAAGGCGCTGTTCGACGATTGCCTTGCCGCGGTGGTCGACTCCGCGCTGCACGAATCCGTGTCGGGCGGTCTGGTGTTCACGCGTGAGGAGTTCGAGCGCGTGCGCGATCTCGTGTCGGCCACCGTGATGGATGCCCTGTTCGACACCGTCTCGCTCGTCGCGGCCGTGCTCACCGGGGCTCGCGCCGCAGAGAAGGCGCTCTCGGCGACATCGTCCATGGCGCTGCTCGGTGCTCTGACGGATGCCCGCACCCAGCTCGGCGGACTCGTCTTCCCCGGATTCGTCTCCCGCACGGGGCTCGCTCACGTGCGGCACCTGCCCCGGTACCTCCAGGCGCTGGTGTGGCGCATCGAGCGCCTGCCTGACAACCCCGGACGAGATCGCGTCTGGATGAACGAGGTGCAGACCGCGACCGCTCGATTCATGGATGCCGGCGGAAGCATCCCTCTTCCTCCGCACCCGCGTCCTTCGCTCGAGCGTGCCCGATGGATGCTCGAGGAACTGCGCGTGAGCCTCTTCGCGCAGCATCTGGGCACGGCCGAGACGGTGTCGTTGCAGCGCATCCAGAAGGTGCTCGCGGGGTAACCGCGCCCACCGCCGTGGGGTGTGGCGTAATTGGGTGCCGGGGGTGGTTTTTTGTGGACGTGTGCGGAGGGAAAAGCACAACGGGGGCGCGGGCGGGGGCGGGGGGGGGACGGGGGGGCGG
>NZ_JBQCIE010000044.1:0-16675 GCF_051954055.1 Humibacter sp.
GAACGTGAGGAACATGCCTTCGTGCTCCGACCCTTCGCCGTGCTCGAGCCAGTCGACGAACTCGGCGGACGCGCTCGAGACGTGGTTCACGATCAAATCGGCTGTGACGCTTCGGCTCTCGGCGATCGCCCGCACGTCGTCCCACGTGCCGAGCCGGGGGTCGACAGTGCCGTGGTCGACCGGGTCGAACCCGGCGTCGGCTCCGTCGAAGGGCACGAAGAACGGCAGGATGTGCACTCCGGCGAAGTCGCGCAGCGGCCCGTCCAGCAGCCTCCGCAGTCCGGCGAGGTCGCCGCCGAGGCGGTCGGCGTAGGCGAGAAGGTCGACCTCCGTCACGACGTCAACACCTCCCGCAGCCGCTCGACGCCGCTGCGCGGGGACGTGAGTACGGGCACCGAGACGCCGGCGTCCGAGACGGCATCCGCCATGGATGCCTGTGCGAGCACGATGACGGCCGCGGAGTCCGCGGCGCTCCGCACCGCCTCGGCGACCAGCCTGTCGTGCTCCTCGGGTCGGCCCTCGGCGCGTGCAGCGGCGGCGCCCGCCACGACGGTGGTCTTGACGGTCGCGCGCGAGCCCCGCTCGGCGACGTGCCGTTCGATGAGCCGAGTGGTCGGTCCGAGGGTGGCGGTGTTGGTCGCGAACACGGCGACCGATCCGTCCCCGGCACGGCGCACGGCCTCCGCAGCCATCGGCTCGTCGACGCGCAGCACCGGGATGCTCATTCCGGCGCTCGCCTGCTCTGCGGCCTCCCCGATCGAGGAGCATGTCACGAGAACGGCGTCGGCGCCGCACTCCGCGAGGTGCGCCAGGTGAGTCGCCACCCGCTGCTGCACCTGAGGCGTAACGCCCTCGCGGATCGCGGTCTCGAGCATCCAGGCGTCCACGACGTGCTGCCGCTCGACGCCGGGAACGGCCTCGGCGACCATCCCGTCGAACGTCGCGGCGAGCGCAGGGACGGTGTGCAGGAGTCCCGCGATCACGATGCCTCCCGCCACGGCCGGGCCTCACGGTCGACGACGTCGATCAGCCGTTCGAGGCGCGGAACGGAGAGCTCGCGCAGGGCGCGCGGCACATCCGGATGTCCGACGACATCGCTCCACAGCGCCCGCCCGGCGAGGAAGCCGCTCGCGCCGGCACGGCACGCCGCCTCGACGCTGGGCAGGAACGCAGGACGCTCCACGCCTTGCGAGAGCACGACCCACGGGCCGGTGATGGCCGCATTCAGCTTCTCGCTGGCGGCCCGCTGCTCGGCCACGTCCCCGGTCCCCGCCAGCGGCACCTGCACCTTGTAGAGGCTCTGACCGAGCACGGAGAGCTCGCGCGCCGCCTCCCTGATGGCGACGTCGAGATCCCAGCTGCCGTCATCCAGCTCCCGTGGAGTCGCACGCACCACCGGTTCGAGCACGGACAGCACACCGCGTTCGCGGCACGCCGCGACGAAACGGCGCACGAGCTCGACCCGCTGCTCACGCTTGACGTCCCGGCGCCAGATGACGAGCAGCTTGAGCGCGCTGACGCCGTCGAGATCGGTCTGGGTCAGCACGACGTCGTCCAGTCCGGTCTCCTCGACCGGCCCGCCGGGCGCCTGCTCGAGCGCGTCGGCCGCGAGGATCAGTCCGGTCCGCGCGGGCAGGGTCTCGCGCACGCACTCGAACCCGTAGTGCCTGTCGATCAGGAACCCGGAGGCGAGCGGACCGAGTGCCGCGGCGACGTCGAGCTTGAACCGCACGAGCACGTCGTCTTCCGGGCGGCCCGCGCCCGCGAGGTCGAACATGTGGCGCAGGCTCTCACGCTGATCCATCGCCACCATCGCGAGCGCGCCGGTGGGGCGGGCGATGGCATCGAGGTCCCGTGCTGCTTGCGTCGATGCGGGGTTCGTCATGGGGATTTCCTTACTGGTGGTGCTTCTGGTGCTGGTTCGGTGGGCGTACGTCGTGGTGGCGCGTCATGGGATCGCGGCGTCGATGAATGCGGCCAGGAGTTCCGGCTCGCCGTCGCTTGCCGGACTTGCGTCGCCGAGCGGGAGCGTCGTGGTGATGCCCGCGACCCGGTGCGCCGCGAGCATGGCCGCGCCGGTGGCGACCGGTTCGGCGGCCTCGACACGGCGGAGGCGGCCGGTGAGGATGCGCCGCTTGAGGTTCCACCAGGCGTCGTTCGCCGCTCCCGGTCCGGCGAGCACGGCGAGGTCGGCGTCGCGCGCGCCGAGGATGTCGCACTGCGCGGAGTCCAGCCAGGCGAGCTGCAGCACCAGGCCGGTCAGAACCGCGGTGAGCGCGGCGCCCGGGTCGGCCGGCATGGCCGGTACCGCGCGCAGATGGGCCGAGCGGTCCGGGCGGGGAGCCTGCCGCCCACGCAGGTAAGGCAGCAGAAAGCATGCCGGCGCAGCGTTCGAGCACGCGGCGGCCGCCGCGAACACGTCAGCGCGGTCGACACCGGGAAGCAGCTCATGGAGCGCCCACTCGACGAGTGCGCCGGCCGTCGGGTTCGCACCCAGCAGCGACTCGTGGATGCCGTCCACGGCTCGCGCGATGCTCATGCCGTTCTCGCGTGCCGCCTCGCGCGGCACCTCGGCTGCCAGCCGGTACAGCGCCTCCGTCGTTCCCACGGAGTCGGCCGCGGGCCCCGGTTCCCGCACGCCGGCCGCCCAGGCGCCGACAGCGTGATCGTGTCCCGCGGCGACGACCGGCATGCCGGCGGGCAGTCCGAGCACGGCAGCCGCGTCGGCCGTGAGCGCTCCTGCGCTCTCCCCTGGCCGCACCACGCGGGGAAAACGGTCGGGCGTGAGCCCCACCAGCCCGAGAAGGTCGGCGTCGAACCGTTCGGCCGGCTCACCGAGCCGGTAGGCCATCGTGCGGGCGGCGAGCGTGTGATCCGTCACGGCCTCGCCCACGAGCGCGGCGACGACGAGGTCCGCGACGCCCGCCCAGCGCGCGCCGCTCAACCGGGCGTCCCCCGCTTCGGCGAGAGTCAGCCAGTGCGCCAGCGGAGTCTTCTCCGGCACAGGCACCCCGGTCGCCGCATAGAGTTCAGCCGCCCCGACGCCTGCCACGAGAGAGCGGACCGCGGCGCCGCCATCCTTCTCGTTCCAGCGCAGCAGCTCGCCGAGCGGACCACCGTCGGCGTCGACGAGCGACCCTGTCTCGGCCATGGATGCCACGCCGATGCCGATGAGACGCCCTTGCGCGTCGCTCGCGACCGATCCGATCGCGGTGAGCACGGCATCCTGCAGCGCGGCGCCGTCAGTCGGCGTGGGCACGGTGCGAACCCGCTCCTCGCGCACGGCACCGCCATCGTCGAACGAGGCGAGCACGACCTTGGTGTTGGTCGTGCCGACGTCGACACCGATCGCGGCCGGGAACGCAGCGGGCACGATCCATTATGTTCATCTTCGAACAGACGGGTCAAGATTTGTCCGCTTCTTGACAACGCGGTGCCGCCGCGATGGGATGGATGCATGCGATACGCAGACGCTCCGGCGCGCCGCGAGGAACTGCTGCGCCGGCTCGCCGCCGAGGGCTATGTGTCGTCATCCGGTGTCGCCGACGAGTTCGGTGTCTCGGAGATGACGATCCGCCGCGATCTCCGTCAGCTCGCCGCCGAGGGACTGGCGCGTCGCGTGATCGGCGGCGCCAGCCTTCCCGATCTCGGTCACGCGCGCCCGTTCGACGAGCGCGCCGGCACCGGAAGCGGTGAGAAGCGCGCCATCGCTGCTGCCTGCCTTTCCCTCCTCGAGGGCGCGAGCACCATCGCGCTCGACGCGGGAACGACGGTCGCCCCGTTGGCCGATCTGGTCGCCACCGGCACCACCGTCGTGAGCCATTCGGCTCCGGTCATCCAGGCCGCCATCGAGCGCGGAGACCTCGACGTCGTCGCCATCGGCGGCACGTACCAGCGCGAGACACGCAGCTTCGCGGGGCCGGCTGCCCGGCGCTCCATCGCGGACTATTCGTTCGACGTCGCCGTGCTGTCCGCCACGGCCGTCGACGGTACAGGGCTGCTCTGCGCCAACGCGCTGGATGCCGAGCTCAAGCAGGAGCTGTCCCGGTCAGCACGCACCACGGTGCTGCTCGTCGACCACTCGAAGCTCGGCGCCCGAGCGCCGATCCGCGTCGGCGGCCTCGAGCTGGTGGATGCGATCGTGACCGACGACGGGGCGGATGACGACGATCTCGCCGCGCTGCGGGCATCCGGCGTGCGGGTCCTTCTGGCAGCCACCGAGGAGGTCGACGTCTCGTGATGCGGCTCGGCGCCGTCGCCGACGACGTCACCGGCGCCTGCGATCTTGCCGGGCGAGTGGTCGAGGCCGGCCTGCCCGCGACCGTGCTGTTCGGTGCGCCGGACGGCGAGCGTGTCTTCCCGTCCGACGACGACGGATGCGCCGTGGTCGCCCTCAAGATCCGCACCGTGTCCGCCGAGGATGCCGCGGCCCATGCGGCGGACGCGGCACGCCGGCTGCTCGCCGCTGACGCTTCACTGCTGTACCAGAAGTACTGCTCGACGTTCGACTCGACCCCGCGCGGCAACATCGGGCCGATCGGCGACGCGATCGCCTCCGTCGTGGGCGGCGCCGTGACGGTCGGGACCCCGGCGACGCCCGGGTCCGCCCGCACCCAGTACGCCGGAACGCTCTTCGTCGACGGCGTCCCGCTCGCCGAGTCGCCACTGCGCGATCATCCGCTCACCCCCATGCGCGACTCGAACGTCGTGCGCCTCCTTGCGCCGCAGACCCGAGCGGACGTCTCGCTCGTGCGCTGGGAGGACGTGCAGCAAGGCCCCGAGCACGTCGCTCGGCTCGTGGGCGAAGGGCACGTGCTGACGGATGGCCTCACCGAGCGCGATCTCGACACGATCGCCGCGAGCGTGCTGCGTCTCGCCGGGGAACGGGCCGTGATCGCCGCGGGTGCAGCCGGCGTGGGAACGGCGCTCGCGCGGGTCGCGGTCCAGGGTTCGGCGTCGCGACCGTCCGTGCAGTTGCCCGCCGTGCCACCGGCCGGACGGCTCATCCTGGCCGGCAGCGCCTCCGCCGCGACCCGCGAACAGCTCGACACCTTCCGTGGCGAGAAGCACCTGCTGGATCCCTTCGCGCTCGCGGAGGGTGAGGCCGAGCTCGACCGGTTGCGGAGCATCCTCTCCGCCCGTCGTCACAACCCGGTGCCCGCGCTCGTCGCCGTGCGCGGCGGCGTGGCCAGAGTGCAGTCCGAGCTCGGGCCGGAGCGGGCCGCACAGCTCATCGAGAGCGCGTTCGCGGAGCTCGCGCGCTTCGCCGTGCACGAACTCGGCACCAGCCACCTGATCGTCGCCGGCGGCGAGACGTCGGGGGCCGTCGTGACGGGACTCGGCATCCGGCGCCTGCTCGTCGGCGCGCAGGCGGCTCCCGGGGTGCCTTGGACGCTCGGCCATGCCGAAGGCAGGCCCGTCGCACTGCTCCTCAAGTCCGGTAACTTCGGCGGCGCCACGCTCTTCAACGACGCGTGGGAGACGGCACCATGAGCGAGACCGCCCTACTGCGCTCGGCCGTGGTGCGCGCCTGCCGATACCTGTCTGCCGCCGGCCTGTCGCCCGGCAGCTCGGGCAACGTGAGCGTGCGAGCCGGATCGCGCATCATCGCGACGCCGACCGGCTCATCGCTGCGCGCGGCGACCGAGGACGAGCTGGCCGCTGTGCTGTTCGACCAGAAGGGGCCGTCCGAGCTGCCGGATGCGCCGCGCCCGACCAAGGAGTTGCCGCTGCACGAGGCGATGTACGCGGCGCATCCCGACGCCGCTGCCGTCGTGCACCTGCACTCGCCCTACGCCACCGCGATCGCGTGCCTCGCCGCCGACGAGGAGGGATGCGCGCAGCTGCCTCCGCTGACGCCCTATCGCGTCATGCGGCTGGGGCGAGTGCCGCTCGTGCCATACGCCCCGCCCGGGAGCGCGGAGCTCGCGGCCGGTGTCGCCTCGCGTGCGCCCGGGCATCCGGTGCTGATGCTCGGCAACCACGGCCCGATCGTCGCCGGACGAGACCTGGATGCCGCCATCGACCTCGCCGAGGAACTCGAGGCGGCGTCCCGGCTCACGCTTCAGCTGCACTCCCTCTCTCCCGTCACGCTCGACGCCGCTGCGGTGGCGGCGCTGACGCCGCCGGGACAGTGAGGCGTCGAGTCTCCCCTCGAAGCCCGAACCGCCCGAACCCACCCGACTTCTGCAAGGAGCACAGTGACCCGCGCAGTAAACGAATCCTCTCTTCTCGAAGCGAACGAGCCCGGAGCCGAGCATGGATCGCCGCATCCGCTCGCTTGGCGCGGCCTCGTCGAGGGGTTCTATGGCGCTCCCTGGTCGCACGACGACCGGGTGCGCTGGTTCGAATTCGCGTCTGGATCCGGACTCGACCGCTACCTCTACGCGCCCAAGGACGACCCTTGGCACCGTGAACTGTGGCGCGAACCGTACCCGGCGGACCGGCTGGCCGCGCTCGGCGATCTCTGCTCGGAGGCCGAACGCCGGGGTGTGCGATTCGTCTACACGATCGCGCCCGGACTCTCGATGCGGTACGACGAGGATGCCGAGCACGAGGCGCTCGCGGCGAAATGCACGCAGCTGCTCGGGGCGGGCATCCGCTCGTTCGCACTGCTGTTCGACGACGTTCCGATGGACGAACCGGAGGCGTTCGGACGCGCGCACGGCGAGACGGCCGCGCGGCTCGAGGCGGGTTTCCTGCGGCCGGCCGGCATCGACGAGCCGCTGCTGGTCTGTCCGACGGACTACGCCGGGTTGGGCCGCACCCCGTACCGCACCGGCCTCGATGCGACACTGCCAGAGGACGCGCTCGTGCTCTGGACGGGCGCCGACATCGTCGTCGGAGCGGTCACGGCCGACGACATCGTGCGCGCGAGGGAGAGCTATGGCCGCGACCTCGTGCTCTGGGACAACTTCCCGGTCAACGACTTCGACCGATCGCGGGTGTTCCTCGGCCCACTGACGGACCGGCACCGGGCACCCGGCCTGGTCGGCATCGTCTCGAACCCCATGGTCGAGGCGGCGCCGTCGCGGTTCGCGCTGTCCACCGTCGCGGAGTGGGCGGCCGACCCCGATGAGTACGACGCACAGGATGCCTCCGCCCGCGCCTACGAGCGAGTGACGGGCGGTGCACCGGGGCTCCGCGCCCTCGTCCAGGCCTGCAGCTCGTGGCCGCCCTCCGCACCCCGGTGGCCGGCGCTGTCGGATGCCGTCGCCGAGGGCCGTTACCACGATGCCGAGGCGCTTCTCACACGCCTCGCGCAGACCTCGGCCGACGGTGTGGACAAGGATCTGGCAGCACAGCTCGAGCCGTGGGTCGACGCGGCGCAGGCATCCGGCTCAGCAGGCGCGATGGCCTGTCGCGTGCTCGCGTTCGACGGCGACCCCGCCGAGTTCGCCTCACTCGACGACCTGCTGAAGGCGCGTCGCACCATGGAGGGCGAGTTCGCGGATGTCGTCCGCGACGACGTGCTCGGCCTGCTCGACGACGCCATCGTGCTTCTCGGCGGCGAGCCGTCGCATCCGCACACCCCGCGCGGCGCCGCGGTATCGATCTACAGCGGACCGAACCCGGCGCCGGGAGATCGCGAGCTCGCGGAGTTCCTGCGCGGATCGGGCATGCACGTGCACTTCGGCCACGACGAGGCGGCGGACCTCGTGATCGTGACCCGGGCCGCGTCGGAGGACCTGATCGTCGAGGCGTCGCGCCTGTCGATCCCTGTACTGGCCTGGGGTCACCTCGTGCCGCTCGGCCTCGCCTCCGCATCGCTCGTGCCGCTGTCGGTCGACCGGATCGAGATCGTCGACCCGCGGCATCCTGCGGCATCGGCGATGGCCGGGGAGGTCGTCGTCTATCGAGGCAGGTCGAAGCTCACGGTGTGCGTGCCGGGCGAGGGAGCGCACGTGGTGGCGCGCGAGCCCCAGTCCGGCGACGCTGCGATCACGATCACGCCCCGCGGCGCCGCTCTCGCGGACGGCAAGCCGGCGCCGGCCGCGCGCGGCACGTTCTACCTCGCCGCGGACGGCTTCGCCCCGTGGCTCGTCACCGAGTCCACCCGCGCTCTCCTCTACGCGACCATCGGCGCCCTCCTCGACGCCGAGGATGCGTGATTTATGCAAACGTTCCCATAAAACACCCGAAAATCCCGTTCCACGCGAGGGCCGCTGATTAGGCTTTCGTCTGCGCGGGAACAACAAGGAGGCCTTGAAGGCATGTCCCAACCACTCACCGTCGCGGCGATGGGCTTCTGGCACGTTCACGCGGGCGACTATGCGCGCGCCGCTCAGCGGCATCCGGACACGCGTCTCATCGCCCTGTGGGATGACGATCCGCAGCGGGGAAAGGCGGCCGCCGAGGAGTTCGATGTCGAGTTCGTCACCGACCTGGATGACCTGCTCGCGCGTGACGACCTCGACGCCGTCACGATCACGACGGAGACGACGCGGCACACGGATGTCATCCGTCGAGCGATCAACGCGGGCAAGCACGTGTTCAGCGAGAAGCTGCTCGCTCCGACCGTCGAGGAGTGCGAGGAGCTGATCGCCGCCGCTCGGAACGCGGGCGTCGTGCTCACGGTCTCACTGCCCCGGCTCTACGACGACTACACGGTGGCGATCGAGCGCATCCTCGACGAGGGTTCGCTCGGCGAGCTGACGTACACGCGGGTGCGGCTCGCGCACGACGGGTGGGCCGCGGGGTGGCTGCCGGAGCGCTTCGGCGACCCGGATGCCGCGATCGGCGGAGCTCTGACCGATCTCGGCTGCCATCCGGCGTACCTGACCAGGCTGTTCCACCGTGCGGAACCGCTCGCCATCAGCGCGAGCTACGGCAGTGTGACGGGACGACCGGTCGAGGACAACGCCGTCGTCACGGCGGAGTTCCCCGGCGGTCGGCTGGGAGTGTTCGAGGCCTCGGTGGCCACGACGCCCGGCGCCTTCACACTCGAGCTCCGCGGCACAGCCGCATCCCTCATGTTCGGCTTCGGCAGCGAACGCTTGCTCGCCAAGGGCGGCGCGTTCGGCGACCAGTGGACCGAGGTCCCTCTTCCCGAAGCACGTCCGGGCGCGTTCGCGCTGTGGGTGAAGAGCATCCAGGACGGCACGTTCACCGAGGACAACCTTCGCCACGCCACCGCCTTGACCGGCATGGTCGTTGCAGCGAACGAATCCGCCGCAAGCGGGCGCCGGATCGAGCTCTCGGGCGAGGGCCGACGCGACCACGCCGAGAGCGAGCCCGCTTCGCTCTGAGCCCGCAGGCATCCTTCAACACACTTCGCCGTGCTCGCATGGCAACGATCCCTTAAGGAGTACCGTTCATGACCACCAAAACCGTTCGAATCGGCCTGATCGGCGCCGGCAACATCGCTGGTGCGCATATCGCCGGGTACCTGCGCAACCCCGAGACGATCACGTTCGCCGCCATCGCAGACCCGGTGCTCGAGAGCGCCGAGCGGCGTGCGGGCGAGACCGGAGCGGTCGTCTACGCCGACTACAACACGATGCTGGCCGAGGCGGATATCGACGCCGTCGACATCTGCCTTCCGCACCATCTGCACAAGGATGCGATCGTCGCGGCCGCTCGTGCCGGCAAGCACATCCTGTGCGAGAAGCCGCTCTGCCTCACCGCAGAGGAGGCGGCAGAGGTGTCCGAGGCGGTCAGCGCGGCCGGCGTCACGCTGATGTGTGCGCACAACCAGCTGTTCCTGCCGGCCGTGGCGCGCGCGAAGCAGCTGATCGACGACGGCGTGCTCGGTCGCGTCTACGAGGTGCGCACCACCGACAGCTTCTTCAACGACTTCAATCCGGAGAACATGGGATGGCGCGCCAACGCCGCCACGAGCGGCGGCGGCGAGCTCATCGACACCGGCTACCACCCGACCTACCTGCTGCTTCACCTCGCGGGTGGTTCGCCGATCCAGGTCACGGCCATGCTGGCCACCCACCGACTCACGTTCATGGACGGCGAGGACTCCGCCACGGTTCTCGTGCGCTTCGACAACGGCGTCATCGGCACCATCGTGACGAGCTGGGCGTATCAGGCGGCGGACGGCACGGAGAAGTTCTCGGTCGTCGGCGAGCAGGGCAGCCTGACCAGTGACGGCACTTCGCTCAGCTACCGGAGGCGTGGCGAGAGCGAGCCGACCATTCTGGAACTCGAGCCCGTGCACGAGTTCCAGGCGGAGCTCGAGCACTTCGCTCGCAGCATCCTCGACGGCACGCGCCCTCTGCACACCGAGAAGGAGGGAACCGAGGTGCTGGGCATCATCCTCGCCGCGTACGAGTCCGCGAACACCCGGACGATCGCGCCGGTCGCCACCCTCGCGACCGCGGGGTGAGCCGGCCGGCCCGCCTCGCGCTGCAGAGGCATCCGCTACACCAATCGGCACCCGTACCACGGCCGCGCTACAGGTATCGGCATTCGCTACAGCTTTTTTGTGTCGCGGATGCCTATTTGTGTCGCGGATGCCGATAACTGTGGCGCCAACATCGGACGGGGCTCAGGCCTCGGCCACCAGCTGCAGGAAACGTCGGTGGAACCGATACTCCCCGTTGATCTCGGGATGGAACGCTGTCGCCAGCAGGCCGTCCTGCTCCACGGCGACCACGCGACCGTCGGCGAGTGTCGCGAGCGCTGTGACCACTTCAGACATCCGCTCCACTGCAGGGGCTCGGATGAACACGGCGTGCACGGCAGGGTCGCCGAACTCCGCGATCGGAAGGTCCGTCTCGAAGGAGTCGTTCTGATTCCCGAACGCGTTGCGCCGCACCGTGACGCGCAGTCCGCCGATCGTCTGCTGTCCCTCGGCGGCATCCACCAGCTCATCGGCCAGCATGATCATGCCTGCGCAGGTGCCGTAGACGGGCATCCCTGCCGCGATCCGGTCGCGGATGGGCTGAGCGAGCCCGAACGAGCGGCTGAGCTTGTCCATGACGGTCGACTCGCCGCCTGGAATGACGAGTCCGCCGACCTCATCGAGCTCGGCCGCGCGTCGCACCGGTATCGCGTCGGCGCCGAGCTCCCGCAACACGTGCAGATGCTCACGGAAGTCACCCTGTAGTGCGAGAACACCGACCGGGCGGGGGCTACCGGTCGCGCTCATACCCACCAGCGTAGTGGCGCGCCCGCATGGCCCTGGACCAGCCGGCCGCGCGCACGGGCCGGCCGACCACACGCATCCGAAGCGCGTTTACGAGGCCGCGTCGGCATCCGATGCGAGGTCGCGAGCGGCCGCATCGTCGATCTGCCAGATGGTCAGTTCGGGCGCATCCTCAGCGAGCTCCGCCCGCACTACCGCCTCCGCCACCTGTGACGCATAGGCCACCACCGTCCACTTTCCGGGAGTGAGGATGCTCGCAACTTGCTTCCGCAGGCGACGCTCCGGAGTCGCCTCGTTCTCGGCGATCCGATCGACGACGGCCTCCACCGTGCCGCCGACCCTGGCACCGAGCAGCGGTGTGGCCAGGAGCGATCCGAGGATCTGAGCGAATGAAGCGGCGTCTCGCTCGTTCTCGGGTGCCACAGGGTCATGCGGCGCGGTCATGACTTCGAGGTGACCGTCCTTCGCCACCTCGACCCACACGAGTCCCGTGAGATTGAGGAGCGCGACACCGTGCAACTCCTGGATGCGAGTGAAGACCCGACGAGAGACATCCTCGTCATCGAAGGAGGCACTGATCAGAGCGGATGCCACGGGCCACCTCCGGAATCATCGCCGGACGGGTCTGGCTCACGTCCATCCGAGCATGACGAGGATCGCGCTCGCCTTGTTTTCGTTCAAGGGCTTGCGGGCATGCAGCAGAGCGTCACGCGGATGACTCCGTATGCGCCGCAGTGGGCTGATGCCTGGAGAGCTCGATGACGCCGTAGACGGCGATGGCGCCGGCCGCAACGAACACAAAGTCCGCCCAGAGCGGCGCTGTCGCCGCTTCGCCGAGAACGATTATGCCGATGCTCACACCGACCAGGCGGGGCGAGGTACAGGCTGAAGAGCTGGAGAACGATCGCGAGTCCGAGCATGAGGGTGCCCGCGAGCCATGAAGGGCGACGTGCCAATCCGACCAGTTGCTCCCAACTCAAGCCGGAACGCTTAGGCGAAACCGTGCTGTCGCCGACCTTCGTGACTCCGTGTTGCTGAAGCTCCGCCCCGACCGCGAGAAAGACAGAGCCGACGAGCGCCACAGGGATGCCGAGCGACTGTGCGGGAGTGAGCGAGACCAGGGCAAGGCTCACAAGCATCCTTCCCGGGGCAGGTCGTCCTCAAGGATTGTCAGGACCTCCTGGATGCAGCTCGACGGATGAAGGCGATGACCACTGTCGCGATGAAGAGAATGATGCCGATGATCGCGAGCCAGAGCAGGCCCTTGAATGCGAACCCGACGACCGCCGCGATCAGCCAGATGACCAGGAGCACAACGAGCAGGATCAACATGATCGAACGCTACGCGTGCCCCCTCTCTTCGAGGGAGGGCTGGACGTGAGCGCTTCAGTGCGCTTCACTCCCGTCGGAACCGGCTCTCGAATGGATCACTGAGCGCCGGCCGACCGCGCTCCGCGGCCTACCCGAGCGGGCGATTACCAGCCGCGTTCGGCGAGACGGTGCGGAGCAGGTACGTCCGCCACGTTGATGCCGACCATCGCCTCGCCGAGTCCGCGCGACGCCTTCGCGATCTCGTCCGGGTCGTCGTAGTACGTGGTCGCCTTGACGATCGCGGCCGCGCGCTTCGCGGGGTCACCGGACTTGAAGATGCCGGATCCGACGAACACACCGTCCGCGCCCAGCTGCATCATCATGGCGGCGTCCGCCGGGGTCGCGACACCGCCCGCCGTGAAGAGCACGACGGGCAGCTTGCCGGTCGTCGCCACCTCGGCCACGAGGTCGTACGGCGCCTGCAGCTCCTTCGCTGCGACGTAGAGCTCGTCCTTGGACTTCGACTTCAGCGCGTTGATCTCCGACGTGATCGCGCGGATGTGCTTCGTCGCCTCGGAGACATCCCCCGTGCCGGCCTCGCCCTTCGAGCGGATCATCGCGGCACCCTCGGTGATGCGCCGCAGCGCCTCGCCCAGGTTGGTGGCCCCGCAGACGAACGGCACGGTGAACGGCCACTTGTCGATGTGGTTCACGTAGTCCGCCGGGGACAGCACCTCGGACTCGTCGATGTAGTCGACACCGAGCGCCTGCAGCACCTGCGCCTCGACGAAGTGCCCGATGCGCGCCTTCGCCATCACGGGAATGGAGACCGCCGAGATGATCCCGTCGATCAGATCGGGGTCGCTCATGCGGGCGACGCCGCCCTGGGCACGGATGTCCGCGGGCACCCGCTCGAGCGCCATCACAGCGACCGCGCCCGCGTCTTCCGCGATCTTCGCCTGCTCGGCGGTGACGACATCCATGATCACACCGCCCTTCAGCATCTCCGCGAGTCCGCGCTTGACGCGGCTCGTTCCGAGTTCGGTGGTCGTGGTCTCGATCGTGTCAGTCATGATCCTCGGGATTCTCAGGACGGATGCCGCCGACGGGCAGCACAGGAAGTGGCGCAAAGCTCGACATCAAAGGTAGTGGCGACAGCAGAAAGGATGCAGTGAGCAGGCCGGGTGCTCGAACCGCCGGGCGGGCTCGAAAGTCGTCGCACCGTCGGCTTAAGTTAGCATCTGCGTATGGATGCGGATAAGCCGATTTGCGGCCGCGAGGTCGACAGCCAGTACGTGGAGCTGGCCGTCGAGGTCTTCTCGATGCTGGCGGATGCCACCAGGGTGCGGATCATCCTCGCGCTCCGGGATGTCGAAGAGCTGTCGGTGAACCACCTGGCCGACATTGTGGACAAGCCGCCGTCGGCCGTCTCTCAGCACCTCGCCAAGCTTCGCCTGGCCCGTATCGTGGCGACCCGCCAGGACGGACAGCGGGTGTTCTACCGGCTCGAGAACGAGCACGCGAGACAGCTCGTGTCCGATGCGATCTTCCAGGCCGAGCACTCTCTCGGGGAAGCGCCGCGCCACCACCACGGGCAGGCGGACGAGCAGTGATGCACGCCCACACCCACGAGCACGAGCACGAGCACGAGCACGAGCATCCTCATGCCCACGACCACGACCACCCGCACGGCCACGACGACGACCACGACCACGGCCACGGCCACGGCCACGGCCACCCGCACGGCGGCGTGAAGGGGTTCCTCTACGACCTCTTCGTTCCGCACACGCACGATGCTGCTGACTCCGTCGACGACGCGCTCGAGGCGAGCAAGGCCGGCGTGACCGCAGTCAAGGTGTCGATGTTCATCCTTCTGGGCACGACGCTTCTGCAGTTCGGGTTCGTGCTCTTCACCGGCTCGGTGGCGCTGCTGGCCGACACGATCCACAACTTCGCGGATGCCCTCACCGCGGTTCCGCTCTGGATCGCGTTCGTGCTCGGCCGTCGCGTCGCCACCCGCCGCTACACGTATGGATACGGCCGCGCCGAAGACCTCGCCGGCCTGTTCATCGTGTTCGTCGTCGCGCTCTCGGCGGTGGTCGCGGGCTGGGAGGCGATCGACAGGTTCATCCATCCACAGCCGGTCGAGAACGCCTGGTGGCTCATCGTCGCCGGCCTGATCGGATTCGCAGGGAACGAGCTGGTGGCCGTCTATCGCATCCGGGTCGGGCGCAGGATCGGCTCAGCGGCACTGATGGCCGATGGCGTCCACGCGAGGCTCGACGGCATCACCTCGCTGTCGGTCGTGCTCGGCGCGATCGGCGTGCTGCTCGGCTTTCCGCTCGCCGACCCGATCATCGGTCTGCTCATCGCGATCTCGATCCTGGCGCTGCTCTGGGGCACGGTGAAGTCGGTCGGCGCACGCCTGATGGATGCCGTCGACCCGCACCTGCTCGAACGCGTCGAGCACGTGCTCGAGCACACGACCGGAGTCACGGGCATCCAGAGCGTGAAGCTGCGCTGGAGCGGCCACCGTCTCATCGGATCGGCCGTGGTGACGACGGATGCCGCCGGCCTGCACGACGCCACGCACATCGCCGAACACGCGTCGGCGCACGTTCGCGGCGAGCTGCGCAACCTCGACGACTTCGTGGTCACGCCCACGCCCTCACATCATTGAGGCGCCGGACGGCTCAGGAGTAGCCGCGCTTCAGCAGCATCCCCGCGGCCTTGTCGAACTCGTCAGAGTTCGGAACCTGGAAGGCCAGCGCGTTGGCGTACCGCGTGATCACATTGAAGACGCTCGCCACAGCTGCCGCGTCGCGGAGATCGTCGACGGAGACGCCCGATTCGAGAGCGGTCCGGGCGTCGGCCGCGGTGAGGTCGTCCGGAGTGCGCGTGACCTTCTCGATGAAGGTGAGCGCCGCTTTCAGGCGGTCCGAGACCGGAGCCGTTCGGTAGTCGTTCAGCACGGCGTCGACGACATCGCGGTCGATGCCACGAACGGCGATCGCACCGTGCGCGCCGACGCAGAACGGGCATGAATTCCAGGATGCGACGGCAGCAGCCATGAGCTCGCGCTCGTACACGCTCCACCCGCTCTCGCCGCGCATCGCCCTCTGCGTCCACGCCCCGAGTGCCGGTCCCGCGAAGTCCCGGTGGTAGAACGCCACTCGGGCGGCATCCGGAAGACGGATGCCTGTGAGCCGGGAGATCATCGCGATCAGAGTCCGATGCCGCAGGCTGTCGCCGCGGTCGATCTCAGGCAGACGCATCTGCGGCCCCTTCGATCGCTGCCTCGGCCGCATCCCATCGGCGCAAACCCGTGCCGATGGCAGCCGACAGCATGAGCTCGAACGCGTTCTTCTCGGAGCCGGCGGCGCGCAGCACGGCATCCACTTGGGCATCCGTCACCCGCGCCGAGTCCCGGGCGATCTGGCGCACCAGGTCGTCGTACGGCTCGGGAACGGCGGCACCGCCCGCGCCGCGCTGCAGCACGGCCAACCGCAACTCTCGATCGGTGCCACCGCTGTCGGCGACCCGGGCGGACAGCGCTTCGGCATGCTCGGCGTGCGATTCAGGGGCGTCCGTTCGCATGGCGGCGACTCTACGCGCCGGCTTCGGACGTTGTAAGGGGGATGCCGGTCCGCCCGAACCCGACATCCCCCGGCTTCAGTGGGCGGTCAGACCGCTGCCGAGACGGTCTTGAGCTTGCTGTACAGCTCCTCGCTGGTGTGCTGCTCCTGCCCGAGGTTCTCGGTGAGCAACTCCTCGATCTGCTTGAGACCGAGGGCATCGGCCAGGCAGATCAGCGACTGGTATGCGGCGATCTCGGTGTGCTCGGTCTCCAGCGCGGCCGACAGCACCACGCTGTCGAGCAACGACTCGTCGGACTTGCGGATCAGCGACGTGCCCTCTCGAGAGAGACCCTTGGTGGTCTGCGATGGCTCCTCGGCTGCGGAGATCTCCAGTTCCTGGCACACCTGATCGAGGTTCTTCATCTGGTGCCGCGTCTCGTCTGCGTGGTGGCGGAACATCTCCTTGATGTCTTCGCTCTGCGCGGCCTGTTCCAGCTCACCGAGCATCGAGAGGGAGTCCTGCTCCATCGAGATGGCCGATCCGATGCGGTATTCGAGAAGCTGGCGGGGGTTGTCGAAGTGTTCGAACATGCGCAGATCTCCCTTTCGTCTAAGACGTGCAAGACAAGACCACGGCATGACGGGCATCCACATAAGGGGTTGCCAAACGGGTCGGGAGAAGTACGAA
>NZ_JBQCIE010000045.1:0-15719 GCF_051954055.1 Humibacter sp.
CCAGGAGGCGTGCGAGATCGGCGCGACCGCGGCGCTGACCGACTCAGACTGGTTGTTCCCGACGTACCGCGACTCGATCGCCCTGCTCACCAGGGGCGTGCAGCCGGCCCAGGTGCTGTCGTTCTTCCGCGGCGACTGGCACTCGGCCTTCGATCCGGCGGCGCACCACGTCGCTCCGCAGGTCACTCCGCTGGCGACCCAGGCGCTGCACGCGGTCGGCTTCGCCATGGCGGCGAAGCTGCGGAACGAGCCGACGGCGACGCTCACATTTCTCGGCGACGGCGCCACGAGCGAGGGCGACGCGCACGAGGCGTTCAACTTCGCGGCGGTGTGGCAGACGCCGACGGTGTTCGTCATCCAGAACAACGGCTACGCGATCAGCGTGCCGTTCGCCAAGCAGTCGCATGCCCGCACCCTGGCGGACAAGGCGATCGGCTACGGCATGCCGGGCCATTTCGTGGACGGTAACGACATCGCGGCCGTCTACGCCGTGGTGGCTGATGCCCTCGCACGCGCCCGCCGCGGCGAAGGACCCACGATGATCGAGGGCCTCACCTACCGCATGGAGGCGCACACCAACTCGGACGACCCCACCCGCTACCGCACCGACGACGAGGTCGAGCGGTGGCGGGTGCTCGACCCGATCAGCCGCCTCGAGTCGTACCTCAGTACCGAGGGCGTGCTCACCGAGGAGCTGCGCAGCGAGATCGTGGATGCCGCGGAGCAGCTGGCGGCATCCACCCGCGACGCGATGAACGAGTCCCCGCACCTGGATCCGCTCGAGCTGTTCGACCACGTGTACGCATCGCCGCGCGCGTCGCTGGCGGAGCAGCGGGCGTATCTGGCCGACGAGCTGGCGGCATCCGGGTCGCCCCTGGCATCCGCCGCCGAGACGAGGAGCAGGTCATGACCATCGCACACCACACGGATGCCCCCGCGAGCGCGACCAGGCAGGCACCGGCATCCGTCACCCTCGCGAGTGCACTGAACGCCGCACTCGCCGACGCACTGGCCGACGACCCGAGCGTCGTCGTGTTCGGGGAGGATGTCGGCCCCCTCGGCGGCGTCTTCCGGGTGACAGACGGCCTCGCCGCACGGTTCGGCGAGACGCGCGTGTGGGACTCGCCACTGGCCGAAGCGGGCATCGTGGGCACTGCGATCGGCATGGCGATGAACGGCATGCGACCAGTCGTCGAGCTGCAGTTCGACGCGTTCAGCTATCCGGCGTTCGAGCAGATCACGTCGCACCTGGCCAAGATGCGCAACCGCACGAAGGGGCGCGTGCAGCTCCCCGTCGTGATCCGCATTCCGTACGCCGGCGGCATCGGCGGCGTCGAGCACCACTCCGACTCGTCCGAGGCGTATTGGACGCACACGCCGGGCCTCACCGTCGTCACGCCGTCGAACCCGACCGACGCGTACTGGATGCTCCGCCAGGCGATCTCCAGCGACGATCCGATCGTGTTCCTCGAGCCGAAGAGCCGCTACTGGATGAAGGAGACGCTCGACCGTTCGCGGCCGCAGGCCCCGCTCGACCGGGCCAGGGTCATCCGCACCGGAACCGACGTGACGCTCATGGCGTACGGGCCGACCGTGAAGACCGCTCTGGATGCCGCCGAGCTGGCCGAGCTCGAAGACCTCTCGGTCGAGGTGATCGACCTGCGCACTCTGTCGCCATTCGATGACGAGACGGTCGGGGCGTCCGCGCGCAAGACGTCGCGGGCGGCGGTGATCCACGAGGCGGCGCAGTTCGGCGGCTACGGCGCGGAGGTCGCCGCGCGCGTCACGGAGCGCAACTTCTTCCACCTCGCCGCGCCGGTTCTGCGCATCACCGGATTCGACATCCCATACCCGTCGCCGAAGCTCGAGGAGTATTACCTGCCGACGGCGGAGCGCGTGCTCGCGGCGCTCGACACCTGGGAGTGGTGAGCCGCATGGCGCAGAATGCGGATGCGCGCACGGAACGCTTCCTGCTGCCCGACCTCGGCGAGGGCCTCACCGAGGCGACCATCGTGTCGTGGCTGGTGCAGCCGGGAGACATCGTCGCGGTCGACCAGCCGGTCGTGGAGGTGGAGTCGGCGAAGTCCATCGCCGAGCTGCCCTCTCCGTTTGCGGGCCGGGTCGAGGGGCTGCATGCGGCGGTCGGAGACATCGTGCACAAGGATGACCCGCTCGTCACGATCGCGGTCGCCGCGGCGACTCCCGTATCGGCAACGGAGGGCACCGGGGACACGGCGTCCGCGGCTTCATCGACGGAGGCAGCGGAGCTGGTGCCGGGCACGGCGCTGCGAGCGGATGCCGGCGCCGACTCTGGTGCGTCCGGCGCCGTGCTCGTGGGGTACGGCGTGAGCGAGTCGACACGCACGTTCGCGCGTCCCACCGGTGGCCGGTTCGGCCGCGGACGCAGGCAGCACACCGGAACGACGACCCGCTCGCCCGTCGTCTCCCCGATCGTGCGCAAGCTGGCGCACGACAACGGCTTCGACGCGACTCAGCTCACCGGAAGCGGCCCCGGCTCCCTCGTCATGCGGGAGGACGTCGAGAAGGAGATCGCGGCACGTCAGATGGCCTCGCCTGCTACCGGCGGATCGCGTAACATGCCGGGACCGCGCGGCGGCAGGCAGGCATCCGACCTGCGCATCCCGATCGTCGGTGTGCGCAAGATCGTGGCCGACCACCTCACACACTCGCGGCAGACGATTCCGGATGCGACGATCTGGCTCGACGTCGACGCCACCGAACTGGTGCGCGCCAAGGAGCGGCTGGCGGAGAGCACCGGCGAGCGGTACAGCATCACGGCGCTCGTCGCGCGCTTCGTCGTGGCGGCGCTACGCCGTTTCCCCGTGCTGAACTCCTCCGTCGACGAGACGGCGGGCGAGATCGTGCAGCACTCCGCGGTGAACCTCGGTCTCGCCGCCCAGACCGGCCGCGGTCTCATGGTGCCGGTCGTGCGCGATGCCCAAGCGATGACGCTGAACCAGCTGCGGGATGCCATAGCATCCCTCACCGAGCACGCGAAGGCCGGCGACTACGCACCATCGATGCTGACCGGCGGCACGTTCACGCTGAACAACTACGGCTCGCTCGGTGTGGACGGATCTTCGCCCATCATCAACCACCCCGAGGTGGCGATGCTCGGGCTCGGCCGGCTGATGGAGCGCCCGTGGGTCGTGAACGGCGAGTTGGCGGTGCGCACGGTGGCGACGCTCTCGCTCGTGTTCGATCACCGGGTGTGCGACGGCGACGTGGCATCCGGCCTCATCACGTACGTCGCCCGCTGCATGCAGGAGCCGCTGCTCGCGCTGACCGAGCTGTGAGGGTCGTCACGTCCTCCCCGCGGAGCATCCCGGATGCCACCCTACGGCGGATGCGGGAACCGGGGCCGAGCGGGAGGCTTGCGGCATGACATCCTTCCGATTCGGCGCGGTCAGCGGTGCACACGGCGACGCCCGCGCCTGGGACGAAGCCGCCCGGCGTCTAGAGACGCTCGGATTCTCGGCCCTGCTCGTTCCCGACACGCTGTTCACGCCGTCGCCGTTCCTCGCACTCACGGCCGCCGCGGCGGCTACCTCGACGCTTCACCTCGGCACCTGGGTACTCAACTCGCCCCTGCGCACTCCGGCCGAGACCGTGCGCGAGACGCGCACCATCGTCGAACTCTCCGACGGACGATTCGAGCTGGGTCTCGGAGCGGGCCGCCCGCAGGGAGAGCAGGATGCCGCCGCCCTCGGCCGACGCTGGGGAACGCCCGGCGAGCGTGTCGACCGAGTCGAGGCGACCGTGGACGCGGTGCGGGCCGCCTTCGGCGACGACGTCCCGATCACTCTCGCGGCAGGCGGTGCACGGATGCTGCGCATCGCGGGCCGCAGTGCTCATGCGGTCGCGCTTCCGCTGTCCCCCACGGCGACGATCGCCGATGTCGCCGCCGCGGCGGACCGGGTGCGGGCATCCACCCCCGAGCACCGGCGACCGATCGAGCTGTCGCTGCAGATCTCAGGGGTGGGCGACGACATACCGGAGTGGACACGGCGGAGCACCGGAGCCACATCGAAAGCGTTGCGCGACACCGGGGCGGTCGGCCTGCTCTCGGGCGAGACCTCCCGTGACGCGGATGCCCTCCTCGGGTTGCGCGAGACGACAGGCGTCTCGTTCATCACGGTCTCCGACGAGTTCTCTGAGCGGCTCGCACCGCTCGTCGCTGAGCTCAGTGGCCGCTGAACCCCGGAAAGAAACGCTTCCGGATCAGCTCACGATCCCGGAGGTGTGGAAGATCGCACCAACCGCGAATGTCGTGAGCAGAGCGATGGCGCCCCCGACCACCATCCTTACCGTGGCACGCCACGATGATCCGCCACCCACCCGTGCGCTGACGACTCCGAACAAGCAGAGCGCGGCGAAGACGATGACGAAGGTGAGCGGTATCCGGATCGCTCCAGGCAGGAGCGTGGCACCCGCCAGCGGCAGGATACCGCCGACGAGGAAGGACACCGCAGATGCGAAGGCGGCAGCCCAGGGGTTCGCGTCCGCGCCCGGGTCGACATCCGCCGCCACGGAGCTGTTCGTCTTGTGGAACCGAAGAGCGTCCCGCTGACTGCTCACGGAGACGTACTCGCCGATCGCCATCGACAGTGCCCCACCGATGAGAGCGGCGAACCCGGCTGCTGCGATGACCCCTACGTTCGTGGTTGCAGCCGCTACGCCGACACTGACCGCGGCCACGGAGATCACACCGTCATTCGCACCCAGCACGCCAGCCCTGAGCACGTTGATCTTCGCGCCCAGCTTCTCAGAAGCATCCGCCTCCGGAGCACGAAGGTCGACTGAATGCAACGAGTCCATCAGTTCGGTCATGCTGCAATAACAGCAGACTGAATCGCGGATTTCCACGCAGGAGAGGCAACCCTAAATTGCGCGTCACCAGGCATTTGTATGGATAGCCTTGCCTATCTTGCAGCCGCCGGCGCGCCGTGGGCCCCAACGTCACCGTCACTCAGCGGCCGGTGAACTGCGGGCGGCGCTTCTCTCGGAAGGCGGCGAAGCCCTCCGCGTAGTCCGCGGTCGACGACAGCCCGACCTGGGCATCCGTCTCGTCGGCGATCGATTCCCACAGGCCGATCCGTTCGTCCCGGATCCGGGCGACGAGGCGCTTCTCCGCGAGGAACGCCGCGGTCGGCCCGGCCGCCACGGCCGCAGCCTTCTCGCGCGTGAACTCGAGTACGTCGTCCGCCGGGACAACGCGGCTGAACGCGCCGGATGCTACGGCATCCGCTCCGCTCATCAGATCGTCCGTGTAGATGAGGTCGAGTGTGCGGTGTGTGCCGAGCCGCTCGACGAACAGCGCGTGGCCGCCGGAGTCGAGCGCGGCGCCGAGGCCGGCGAACGGGGACCCGATCTTCGCGGAGTCCGCGACGTAGACGACGTCGCACGCCACGAGCAGGCCGAGCCCGACACCCAGACAGGCGCCCGTCGCCACGCCGAACGTCGGCGCGGGGAACTCGCTCAGCCTGTGCAGCAGCGCGGTGAGCCGGTCGAGGTAGCCGCGCGCGTCATCCGTCGCCGGATCCACCTGCGACACGTCGCGTCCGGCGCAGAACGCTCTGCCCTCACCGCGCAGCACGAGTGCCCGCGCGCCTTCTGCTGACTCGAGTGCGACATCCAGTTCGTCGAGCCCGTCGAGGTCGAGCGAATTGAGCTTCTGCGGCCAGTCGAGCACGACCTCGGTGACGTCACCGCTGCGTTCCACGCGTACCGACATGGCGTTCCTTCCTTGTTCAGGCGTCGTAGTCGACCATGACCTTTTCGCTCGTCGGGATCGACTGACAGGTGAGAACGTAGCCGCGATCCAGCTCCTCCTGCTCGAGCGCGTAGTTCTCGACCATGTCGACCGTGCCCTCGCGCAGCACCGCGCGGCAGGTGCCGCACACGCCGCCGGCACACGCGAACGGCACGTCGCCCCGCACCCGCAGCGCAGCGTTCAGGATGCTCTCCTGCGAGTGCTCCGCGCTCGTCACGGTCGAGGTCGTGCCGTCGAGCCGGAAGGAGATCGTGCACGTCTTCTCGCCGGGTTCGACCACGATCGGTCTTCCGCGCTGCGGCGTCGGGCTGCCCGGCTCGCCGGTCGTGAACAGTTCGTAGCGGATGCGATCGGCCGGCACCCCGCGCGCCCCGAGCGCGTCGCGGCACAGCTGCACCAGCTCGAACGGTCCGCAGAGGAACCACTCGTCCACGTCGTCGACCGGCACCAGGTCGTCGAGGATGCGGTTCAGCTTGCCCGCATCCAGGCGCCCGCTCAGCAGTTCGGAACTGCGTCGCTCGCGCGTGAGTACGTGGTACAGCGCGAGCCTCGACGGGTACCGGTCCTTCAGGTCGGCGAGCTCGTCGACGAACATGGTGTCCATCGCGGTTCGGTTCGAGTACACGAGCGAGAACCGGGTCGTCGGCGACGCCGCGAGCACACTCTGAGCCAGGGCGATCACCGGCGTGATGCCGCTTCCGGCGGCGATCGCCGCACAGTGCACAGCGCCGGCGGCGCCCGGCTCGGACGTCACCCGCGACGTGAACCGCCCCTCAGGGCTCATCACCTCGAGCGTCATGCCGGCGTGGAGGTTCTCCAGCGCCCAGGTGGAGAACACCCCGCCAAGGTCCCGTTTGATGCCCACCTTCAGCTCACCGGTCGGTTCGCCGGACGCGGGTGCCTGGCAGATCGAGAAGCTGCGGCGCAGCACGTCCCCGTCGATCTTCGTGCGGATCGCGATGTACTGCCCCGGCTCATAGTCGTACGCGTGCGCCAGCTCGGTCGGCACCGCGAACACGACCTCGATGGCATCCGGCGTCAGCTGTCGCACCGCGGACACGGTGAGCGTGTGGAACGCTCCGCGGCGCTTCGACTGCGACGGCAGCGGCGACGATGCGGCAGGGGTTTCGGGGGCGGCGCGCATCAGTGCGCCTTGAAGTGGTCGAACGGCTCTCCGCACTTCTGGCACAGGTACAGCGCCTTGCACGAGGTGGAGCCGAAGTGCGAGAGCTCGCGGGTGTGCAGCGAACCGCAGTGCGGGCAGCGGATGCCGAGCCCCAGACCCACGCGTCCGCCGCGTTCGCGCGGCGCTGGCGGGGCGATGCCGAACGCCTCGAGCTTTGCCTTGCCGCTCTCGCTCATCCAGTCCGTCGTCCACGCGGGAGCGAGCACGGTGCGCACCTCGACGTGCCGGTAGCCGGCATCCGTGAGCGTCGTTATGATGTCGTCGCGCATCGCGTCGACGGCCGGACACCCGGAATACGTCGGCGTGATCTCGACCCGCACCGTCGCATCCTCGCCCTCGCCCGCGACGTGCACGGAGCGCAGCACGCCGAGGTCCTCGATCGTGAGCACGGGCACCTCCGGGTCGCAGACCTCTGCGGCGAGCGCCCACACTCGGCGCTCCTGCGTGGTCACACTCACCATGTCGCCCCCGGATGCTGCCTGGCGAGCACCTGCATCTCCGCCAGCAGGTGCCCGAACGTCTCGGTGTGCACGCCGCGTCGCCCGCCACCGCCGGCCGCCGGCACGTCCGGCACCTGGAGTCCGGACTCCGCGATCACCGCGGGCACGGTGCGGTCGAAAGCGTCGCGCAGTATCTCGGGTGCCACCGCGACGCCGTCGAGCGCAGTCGCGGCCTGGTCGGGCCGGAAGAGCTCGTCGACGAACGGCCACATGGCATCCAGACCCGCCTGCATGCGCTCGTGCGAGACGTCGGTGCCGAGGCCGAGACGCCTGGTCCACTGCACGCTGTGGTCGAGGTGGTAGTCGACCTCCTTCGCGGCCTTCGCTGCGATGGCCGCGAGCGTCGGGTCGGTGGATGCCTGCAGCCGCGCATACAACGCATCGAAGTAGACGGAGGCGATGAGCTGCCTCGCGACGGTGTGGGCGAAGTCGCCGTTCGGGCGCTCGAACAGCTGATGGTTGCGGAATTCCGGCTCGTCGCGGAAGTACGCCAGGTCGTCCTCGCTCTTGTTCCACGCGGAGCCCGCGTAGGTGAGGAACGAGCGCGCGTGACCGAGCACGTCGAGGCCGATGTTCGCCAGAGCGACGTCCTCCTCGAGCTCGGGGGCATGCGCGATCCACTCCCCCAAGCGCTGCGCCAGGATGAGCGCGTCGTCGCCGAGCCCGAGCGCGTACCGCGCGACCTCGTCGCCCGGCCGCTGAAGGCCGTCGGCGAGCTCCCGCTCGATCGTCTCGGCCGAGACGGCGGTGGAGATGGCGCGCTTCGTGTGCCTCACAGGTGCGGCACCCCTTCGGAGGCGGTGTAGTACGTCGCGTGCCGGAACTCCTTGCCCTCGGCGGACTCGAAGAACGCGCCACGGGCATCCACATCGGATGCCGTGATCGCACTCGACGGCACGACCCAGACCGAGACGCCCTCACCGCGGCGGGTGTAGAGGTCGCGGGCGTTGCGCACCGCCATCACGGCATCGGGCGCGTGCAGCGACCCGGCGTGCACGTGCGACAGCCCGCGGGAGGAGCGGATGAACACCTCCCAGAGCGGCCACGTCTCTCTGTTGGCCTTGCCGCGGTCGCGGTCGGCGGCGCCGGCGTCCGAATCGGGCGCACCCATCAGGCGATCCTCTCCAGAGCAGCGGACCGGTCGGCGTCCTCGCGCTCGGCGTACGCCCGCGCCGCCTCGCGCACCCAGGCGCCCTCCTCGTGCGCGGCACGACGGTTGGCCAGCCGAACCGTGTTCGCCTGGCCGTGCCCCGCGAGCACGGCGTAGAACTCGTCCCAGTCCAGCTCGCCGAAGTCGTAGTGCCCGCGCTCCTCGTTCCACTTCAGGTCGGGGTCGGGCAGCGTCACGCCGAGCACCTCGGCCTGGGGAACGATCATGTCCACGAACCGCTGTCGCAGGTCGTCGTTGCTGAACCGCTTGATCTTCCACGCCATGCTGCGCTGGGAGTTGGGGGACTCGGCATCCGTCGGTCCGAACATCATGAGCGCGGGGGCGTACCAGCGGTTCACGGACTCCTGCGCCATCCGCTGCTGCTCGGGCGTGCCGCGCATGAGCGTAAGCAGGATCTCGAATCCCTGCCGCTGGTGGAACGACTCCTCCTTGCAGATGCGCACCATCGCGCGGCCGTACGGCGCGTACGAGCAGCGGCACAGCGGCACCTGGTTGCAGATCGCTGCGCCGTCGACGAGCCATCCGATGGAGCCCATGTCGGCCCAGGTGGGCGTCGTGTAGTTGAAGATCGAGGAGTACTTCGCCTTGCCGGTGAGCAGCTGCTCGTACATGGTGTCGCGATCGATGCCGAGCGTCTGCGTCGCGGAATAGAGGTACAGGCCATGGCCCGCCTCGTCCTGCACCTTCGCCATCAGGATCGCCTTGCGCTTCAGGCTCGGCGCCCGCGTGATCCAGTTGCCCTCCGGCTGCATGCCGATGATCTCGGAGTGCGCGTGCTGGGACATCTGGCGGATGAGCGTCTTGCGGTACGCCTCGGGCATCCAGTCGGTCGGCTCGACTCGGGAGTCTTCGTCGATCAGCCGCTGGAAGGCCAGCTCCTCGGCGGACGGCTCGGCCGCGGCATCCGCCTGCTGCGTCGTGGACATCGTCGTCTCCGCTTCTATACTTACCGAACGTTCAGTTAGTATATCAACACACGTTCGATGAGGAGCGACATGAGCAGTCAGACGATGATGCAGCGTGACAGGGCGTCGGCGGCCCTCGGCATCGAGGTCATCACCGACGAAGCGGGTTACGCGGTGGTGAGGATGCCCGTGCGCGACGACATGCTCAACGGATTCGACATCATCCACGGCGGGCTTGTGTTCGCACTCGCGGACACGGCGTTCGCGATCGCCTGCAACGAGGACGACGACGTCACGGTCGCGGCCGGCGCTGACATCACGTTCCTCAAGTCGACGACCACCGGAGCGGTGCTCACGGCGACCGCACGCCGTGTGGTGCGCAGCGGCCGCACCGGGCTGTACGACGTGAGCATCGTCGACGACACGGGCGATCCCGTCGCGGAGTTCCGCGGCCGCTCCGTCACCACCCGGCGTCCGGCACCCGCCACCTGAAGGAACGAGCGTGTTCGTGACAGCAGGCGGGTTCGTGAGGTGCGCAGTTCAGGACCAGCGGGACCTCGGCCGCTATATGCGGGCCAACCGTCCACTTACCTGATCTACGAACATCCGGCCGCGAGCGCGGCCCCGAATTGCACAAGAGGAGGCCGTCGATGACGACGACACAGACCGCGGCGCTGCGGATGGCGCCGGCCGACCCGGAATCCCTCGATCCGGCCGAGCGGCTGAGCGTCGACGACCTGCGCGCCCTGCAGCTCGAGCGGCTGCAGTGGACGGTGCGGCATGCCTACGACAACGTGCCGCTGTACCGACGAAAGCTGGACGAGGCGGGCGTCGCGCCCGCGGACATCCACTCGCTCGACGACGTGCGGCTGCTGCCGCTCACGACGAAGGCGGACCTGCGCGAGACGTACCCGTTCGGCATGTTCGCGGTGCCGATGTCGAAGGTGGCGCGCATCCACGCATCCAGTGGCACGACGGGGCGCCCGACCGTCGTCGGCTACACGCTCGGCGACCTGGAGCGCTGGGGCGAGCTGGTGGCGCGGTCGCTGCGGGCCTCCGGTGTGCGACCGGGCATGAAGGTGCACAACGCGTACGGCTATGGCCTCTTCACCGGCGGGCTCGGCGCGCACGCGGGCATCGAAAGGCTCGGCGCCACGGTCATCCCGGTCTCTGGCGGACAGACCGCGAGACAAGTGCAGCTCATCACGGACTTCGAGCCGGACGCCATCATGTGCACCCCGAGCTACCTGCTCACGATCGCGGATGCCATGGAGCACGCGGGCATCGACCCGCGCTCCACGCGCCTGAGGGTGGCGATCCTCGGTGCTGAGCCGTGGACGAACGAGCTGCGCCGCACGATCGAGCAGCGCATGAACCTGGACGCCGTCGACATCTACGGGCTCAGCGAGGTGATGGGACCGGGCGTCGCGAACGAGTGCGTGGAGACGAAGGATGGCCCGCACATCTGGGAGGACCACTTCCTTCCGGAGGTGATCGACGAGAACGGCGAGCCGCTGCCCGACGGCGAGACCGGAGAGCTCGTGTTCACCTCGCTCACCAAGGAGGCGTTCCCGGTGCTTCGCTATCGCACCCGCGACCTCACGCGGCTGCTGCCCGGCACGGCGAGGCCGGCGATGCGACGCATGGAGCGCATCACCGGACGTAACGACGACATGATCATCTTGCGCGGCGTGAACCTGTTCCCGACGCAGATCGAGGAGCTCGTGCTCGGCATCGAGACGCTGACCCCGCACTTCGTGCTCGAGCTGACGAAGGCCGGAGCGATGGATGCCATGACCGTGCGCATCGAACGCCACCCGACCCTTCCGCGTGAGACCTGCGAGGCGGCAGCCGTGGTGCTGGCTGAGCGGATCAAGAGCCGGCTCGGCTCCACGGTGGAGATCAAGCTGGAGGAGCCCGGAACGCTGCCGCGCAGCGAGGGCAAGTACAAGAGGGTGTACGACCTCCGGTAGCTCGCGGCTGCCAGACTGGGGTGCGATGACTGAGACGACGCGGCGCGGCAGGCCGGGCTACGACCAGCGCGGTGTGCTCGAGGTGGCGGTGAAGGCCTTCAACGAGTTCGGCTACGACGCAACCTCGATCGGGGTGCTGGCCGAGCGGCTGGGACTGTCGAAGTCCGCGATCTATCACCACGTGGCATCCAAGGACGAACTTCTCGAGCTCGCCCTGAACGAGGCGCTCGACGGCCTCGAGGGCGTGCTGCTCGAAGACGGGGCGCGCACCGGTGCGGCCGCAGACCGCCTTGCTCACGTGCTGCGCGGTGCGGTGCTCGTGCTCGTCGAGCGGCTGCCGTACGTCACCCTGCTGCTGCGGGTGCGCGGCAACACCGAGGTCGAGCGCACCGCACTCGCTCGCCGCCGGGCCTTCGACCGCTCGGTTGCCGCCCTCGTGAAGGATGCCCGCGACGAGGGCTCCCTGCGTGCAGACATCGACCCCGGCATCGCGACCCGCCTGCTGTTCGGCATGATCAACTCGATCGTCGAGTGGTACCGCCCGGGCGGCCCGGAGAGCGCCGAGCAGCTCGCCGACGACGTGCTCACGGTCGCACTCGACGGCCTGCGCGTCGCCCGCCCCGGCGCCTAGGCCGGGCATCCCGCAAATGGTGGACGCGTCGTGCCGCCCGGTTTCAGAGGCATCTCGCGTCCACAATTCGGTGCCGTGGTCGTAGCGGGATGCTGACCTCGTGATGATCGCGACTCCGCGACTCCGGCTCGAGCCGATCTCGCCGGAGCTCGCGGCACGCATCGTCGCGGGCCGTCGGGAGCCGACGGATGCCTGGCATCCGGAGTATCCAATGGCGGACGAACTCGTTCCGCTCCGCTCCCTCGCGTCGTCAGCCCATCCGGATCCGATCTTCACGATCTACCTGATCCGGCTGCGGTCCGACGGCCTCGCGATCGGCGGACTCGGCTTCTTCGGGCCACCGGACGAGAACGGACGGATCGAGTTCGGATACGGGCTCGTGGCTGCCGCTCGCGGTCGAGGCCTCGCCACCGAGGCCGTCCTGGCAGCGCTCGACTTCGCGGCGACCGCCGGAGCGCGAAGTGCTGCGGCCGTCACCGATCTCGACCTCGCGTCCCAGCGCGTGCTCCTCAAGGCCGGGATGACCGAGGTCAACCGGTCGGAGACGCAGGTGTTCTACGAGCGCGAGCTGCCCCGACCGTAATCCCGCAGGTTTCGATACGCCGCTCCGCGGCTAATGGCGATTGAGGTGAGCGTTGAGCGAGCTTGCTCGCTCAACCGAGCCGAGTGAGCCGTTGAGGCGCGAAGCCCCGATACTCAACCGACGGTAGGGGCCCACTCCTTCGCGACCAGGGTCAGCACGTCGTAGGTGGCGACGACCTCGTCGCGCTGGTTGGTGAGCACGGCGTCCCAGCGAACCTCGCCGTAGTCGTCCGTCTCGCGAGGCGTGATCTGCTTCGCCGTCAGGTCGACGCGGATGCTGTCCCCCGGCGAGACCGGCGTGAGGAATCGCAGGTTCTCCAAACCGTAGTTGGCCAGAACAGGGCCCGGATCGGGGTCGACGAAGAGCCCAGCCGCGAACGAGACCAGGAGATACCCGTGCGCCACCCGCCCAGGGAAGAACGGATTGGCGGATGCCGCCTCCTCGTCCATGTGCGCGTAGAACGTGTCGCCGGTGAACTCGGCGAAGTGCTCGATGTCGTCGAGCGTCACCTCGCGCGGCTGTGATGTGACCCGGTCGCCGATCCGCAGCTCGGACAGCGGCTTGCGGAACGGATGCCTGCCACCGGCATCCGCCGCCGCTCCGGCGTGCCACTCCCCCGTGATGGCCGTCAGCATGTCCGGCGACCCCTGGATCGCCGTGCGCTGCATGTGGTGCAGTACCGCACGGATGCCGCCCAGCTCCTCGCCGCCTCCCGCGCGACCGGGGCCGCCGTGCACGAGGTGCGGCACCGGGGATCCGTGGCCGGTCGACGTACGTGCGTCGTCGCGGTCGAGCACGAGCACGCGGCCGTTGTAGGCGGCGATGCCGGAGACGAGGTCGACGACCTCGTTGGCGTCGTGGGATGCGACGCTCGTCACGAGGGAACCGCGGCCGGCCGCGACCAGGGCGATGGCGTCCGCCGTCTCGCCGTAGCCGAGCACGCTCGCGACCGGACCGAACGCCTCGATGCGGTGCACGGCATCCGTCCACGGATCCTCGAACTCGAGCAGGATGGGCGCCACAAAGGCGCCATCAGGGTCTGCAGATCGGCTGCCGTCGGCGTGCACGACCTCGGGCGCGTCCAGGGATCCGAGCACGATCCGTCCGCCCGCGTCGACGAGACGGCCCACCTGCCGCAGCACCTCGGCACGCTGCTCACGCGAGGCGAGCGGGCCCATGGTGACACCCTCGGCGCGCGGGTCCCCGATCACGACGCGCTGCGCGATCCTGTCACCGATCGCCGCCATGACCGCTCCACGCATCCGCTCCGGCACGATGACGCGGCGGATCGCCGTGCACTTCTGACCGGCCTTCACCGTCAGCTCGGTGACGACGCTCTTCACGAACGCGTCGAACTCGGGCGTGCCGGGTGCAGCATCCTTGCCCAGCACGGAGGCGTTGATCGAGTCGGTCTCGCTCGTGAATCGCACCCCGCCGGTACGAACGGACTCATGGCCTTTCAGCCGTTCGGCTGTCGAGGCGGAGCCTGTGAACGACACGAGGTCGCCGAGCCGGAGAGCGTCGAGCAGTCCCGGGACGCTGCCGGAGACGAGCTGCAGCGTGCCCTCGGGCAGCAGCCCTGAGTCGACGAGGACGCGCACGTATGCCTCGGCGAGGTATCCGGTCGGTGTCGCCGGCTTCACGAGCGTGGGCACGCCGGCCAGGAATGCCGGCGCGAACTTCTCCAGCGAACCCCACACCGGAAAGTTGAACGCGTTGATCTGCACCGCGACGCCCGGCAGCCTGCTATACACATGCCGGCCGAGGAATGTGCCGTCCTTCGAGAGCCGCTCCGCCGGTCCGTCGACCACGACCTGCGTGTTCGGCAGCTCGCGCTGCCCCTTCGACGAGTAGGTGAAGAGCACGCCGATGCCGCCGTCGATGTCGACCATGGCATCCGTCTTCGTCGTTCCGCCGCGCGCCGAGAGCTCGTACAGCTCGTCCTTGCGCTCGGTGAGCGCCTGCGCGAACTGCTTGAGCAGCAGTGCACGCTGGTGGAACGTGAGCCGGCCCAGGGATGCCTGCCCCACGGTGCGCGCGTACTCCAGCGCGCCCGCGAAGTCGAGTCCGTTCGTGCTGATGCGGGTCACCACCTCGCCGGTGGATGCGTCGCGCACGTCGACGGCGTCGCTGACGTCGTCGGGCGTCCACCACGCTCCCTGCACGTAGCTGGGCAGTATGTCGGTCATCGTGTGCCTCCTGCTGTCGGCTGATACCCTGCCGAACGTTCGGTCTGGGATGAATCGAGGTGCGCCATGGCGGCGGAAGACGACGGCACGTGGCGCATCGCGCTCGGCGAACTCGACGAGAAGATGGGCGTCGAGATCCTCGAGCAGTCGGCGCAGCGCGTCGTCGCGACCATGCCGGTCGAGGGCAACCGGCAGTCGTTCGGGCTGCTGCACGGAGGAGCATCCGTGGCGTTCGCCGAGGCGCTCGGATCGTGGGCGGCCGTCATCCACGCGGGTCCGGGGCGGAGCGCGGTCGGCGTCGACATCAACGCGACCCACCACCGGTCGGCGCGCTCGGGCCTCGTGACGGGCGTCGCGACCGCGATCCGGCTCGGCCGCACAGTCACTTCGCACGAGGTCGTCGTGACCGACGAGGAGGGCAACCGGCTCTGCACGGCGCGTATCACCAACCTCATCATCGACGCCCCGGAGCGGTAGGGGCGTCGGGGGCCGAAGGGGCGTCGCCCTCGGTCCAGTCGTAGAAGCCGCGGCCCGACTTCCGCCCGAGCAAGCCCTCGGCGACCATGCGCCGCAACAGCTCTGGCGGCTCGAATCGCGGGCCGAGCTCGCGCGCGAGATACTCGGCGATGTCGAGGCGCACATCCAGCCCGACGATGTCGGTGAGCCGGAGCGGGCCGACCGGATGCTTGTAGCCGAGGGTCATCGCCGTATCGATGTCCTCGGGCGTCGCGACGCCGTCCTCCACCATTCGGATCGCCTCGAGCCCGAGCAGCACGCCGAGGCGCGA
>NZ_JBQCIE010000046.1:0-6955 GCF_051954055.1 Humibacter sp.
GTGCCCCCCGGCGGGGCCGTCCTGACCCTCCGGCCACACGGCCCCCCCCCCCCCCCCCGCCCCCCCCCCTCAACCCGCCCCTCTGACCGCCTTTTTCGGCGCTCAATCGGGCCACACTCCGCGACTTGAACTGCGGGGGAGGACGACGCTGGCGGGAATATCGCGTAACGATATATCGTTGATAGTCGCGATTAGGGGGAGTGGACGGATGAGCGGAATGAGACCCAGCGGCGGGCACGGCGGTGGCGGCCACGGCGGAGACGGCCATGGCGGCGGCCGCGCCGGTGCGCGCGGCGACATCGCGGCGCAGAAGGCGAGGAACGCGCAGGCGCCGAAGATCCCGCACCTGATGCGACGCATCGGCGCGCTCTTCGGACCGCACAAGGTCGCACTGTCGGTGACGGTGGCGCTCGTTCTCCTCGGTGCAGCGCTCACCGTGGTGCCCCCACTCCTCACGCAGAGAGTGTTCGATGACGGGCTCTTCCCCGCCTCGGGGCATCCGGATATCGGCGTGACGACGACCCTCGTCGTCGCGATCATCGTCGTCTACCTCGCCTCGAGCGGACTCGGCGTCTGGCAGACCTACCTCACCGCCACCGTGGGCAACAAGGTGATGGGCGCGCTCAGGGTGAAGCTGTTCCGGCACCTGCAGTCCATGGAGTTGAGCTTCTTCACGCGGACCAAGACCGGCGTCATCCAATCGCGGCTTCAGAACGACGTCGGCGGCGTCGCCGGCGTGCTCTCGAACACCGTCTCGAGTGTGCTCGGCAACATCGTCACCGTCATCGCGGCGTTCGTCGCGATGCTCCTTCTCAACTGGCAGCTCACGCTGATCGCGGTGGTGTTGATGCCGTTCCTCGTGATCGCTCAACGCCGGGTCGGACAGGTGCGCGCGCGCATCGCGACGGCGACCCAGGAGTCGCTCTCCGACATGACGGCGATCACACAGGAGACGCTGAGCGTCTCGGGCATCCTGCTCTCGAAGAGCTTCAACCGTCAGCGGTTCGAGACGGCGCGCTACTCGGCCGAGAACGAGACGCAGGTCGGGCTCCAGGTCAAGGAGACCATGAGCGGGCAGTGGTTCTTCGCGATGGTGCACATCTTCCTGTCGTCGATCCCCGCGATCGTCTACCTCGTCTCGGCATGGCTGCTGGCCGGCGGATCCGCCGACATCACCTCGGGTACCATCGTCGCGTTCACGACGGTGCAGGCCAGGCTGCTGTTCCCGCTAATGGCCATCATGCAGACCGCGCTGAACCTGCAGACATCCAGCGCGCTCTTCGCCCGCATCTTCGAGTACCTGGACCTGAAGCCGGCCATCAAGGATCGGAGCGATGCGGTCGCCATTCCGGCCGGCGCACCGGTCGGCGAGATCGAGTTCCGCGACGTGACGTTCCGCTATCCGGATGCCCGGCTTGGCGAACGTCCGACGCTGGACGACGTCTCGTTCACGATCCTCCCCGGCCAGTTCGCGGCGTTCGTCGGCGCGAGCGGAGCGGGGAAGACGACGGTCTCCTACCTCGTCCCCCGGCTGTACGAGGCGTCGGACGGTGCCGTGCTGTTCGCCGGAAAGGATGTCCGCGACCTGCAGCACGATTCGCTGATCGACCACATCGGCATCGTCAGCCAGGAGACCTATCTCTTCCACGCCACGATCGCCGAGAACCTCAGGTACGCGGCACCGGATGCCGCGCAGGAGCAGGTGGAGGCGGCGGCGCGCGCTGCGAACATCCACGACACGATCGTCGGGTTCCCTGACGGGTACGAGACCGTGGTGGGCGAACGCGGCTACCGGCTCTCCGGCGGCGAGAAGCAGCGCATCGCGATCGCCAGGGTGCTGCTCAAGGACCCCGAGGTGCTCATCCTCGACGAGGCCACGAGCGCGCTCGACACGATCTCGGAGCGGGTCGTGCAGCAAGCGCTCGACTCGGCCTCGCACGGCCGCACGACGATCGCCATCGCCCACCGGCTCTCCACGATCGTGAACGCCGACGTCATCTTCGTCATCGACAAGGGACGCGTCGTGGAGCGCGGCACGCACGCCGACCTCCTCGCTCTCGGCGGCGAGTACGCACGGCTGTACGACGAGCAGGCGCGGGTGACGGCGACGGTGTAGGACGGCGATGTCAGGGGTCGCTTCTAGGGTCGGCCGCATGATCGGAACACTCGACGTACTGGCCATCGACTGCCCCGACCCCCGCGCGCTCGCGCCGTTCTACGCCGAACTGCTGGGCATGCGGGTGGTCTCCGACGACCCGGACTGGGTCGAACTCGCCTCGGAGGAGCGACCCCGTCCGCTCCTCGCGTTCCAGCGGGTGGATCAGGAGTACCGGCCGCCGCAGTGGCCGGGGCAGGAGGTGCCGCAGCAGTTGCACATCGACGTGAAGGTCGACGACCTGGATGCCGCTGAGCAGCAGGTGCTCGACCTCGGCGCCACGAAAACGGGCTACGACAAGGAGACGTTCCGGGTGTATCTCGACCCGGCCGGGCATCCGTTCTGCCTGATCAAGCCGAACGACTGAGCCTTACCTCACGCCTCAGACCTGCGTCTCGACGGCCATCCGCACGGTGTCGCCGATGTCGACGCCTTCGCGCGTCCGGATCGCCTTCTTGATCGCGAGCACATAGGTGCCATCGCCCTCCGGGAAGATCGACGTCGACCAGCGGGACGACCCGAGAGTCGCCTCCACCTTCACCGAGTTGAACCCGGCCGGCGGATGCGGCGCGTCGTGGATCTCCTCCGAGACCTCCAGCGGCAGCCGGGCGAACACCCACAGCTCACGGCGGGCCTCCCAGGGGAACAGCGTCGACTCGAACTCGTACCGGATGCCCGCCATGGCACCAGGGTACGAGGCGCCGCCGACGCGCCGCGCGACGAGTGGATGCCCGTCGCGGCCTACTCGGCGTAGCGGTCCGCGACCGCGAGGGCGGCGTCGATCACGTCGAGGCCGCGGCGCAGCTCGTCCTCGCTGATCACCAGCGGTGGCGCGATATGCATGCGGCCCATGTGTGTGAAAGGCCACACACCGGCCGCCTTGCACGCCGCGGCGACCTCGGCCATCGGTGCGGCATCCGCTCCGGAGGCGTTGAATGGCACCAGCGGTTCCCGCGTCTCGCGGTCCCGCACCAGCTCGAGCGCCCAGAACAGTCCGCGGCCGCGCACCTCGCCGAGCGACGGGTGCGTGTCGAGCCACGCCGTGATAGTCGGTTCGATCACCCGCGACCCGAGGTCGCGCACGTGCTGCAGGATGCCGTCCCGTTCGAACACCTCGAACGTCGCGACTCCCGCCGCGCACGCCAGCGGATGCCCGGAATACGTCAGCCCACCCTGGAACGAGACGTCGTCGAAGAAGTGCGCGATCGCATCCGAGATCACGACACCGCCGAGCGGTACGTAGCCCGAGTTCACGCCCTTCGCGAACGTGATCAGATCGGGGACCACGTCGTAGGCATCCACCGCGAACCACTCGCCGACGCGACCGAATCCCACCATCACCTCGTCGGCGATGAACACGATGCCGTGCCGGTCGCACAGCTCGCGCACGCCCTGCAGGTAGCCGGGCGGCGGCACGAGCACGCCGTTGGTGCCCACGATCGTCTCGATCAGGATCGCCGCGATGGTCTGCGGACCCTCCAGCGCGATCACCTGCTCGAGGTGTTCCAGCGCCCGCTGCGACTCCTCGTCGACGGATGTCGCATGGAACGCGGACCGGTACGGGTACGGCCCGAAGAAGTGCGCCACCGACCCATCGGCCGGCTCGTTCGCCCAGCGTCGAGGGTCACCGGTGAGCGCGATCGCCGTGGACGTGTTGCCGTGATACGAGCGGTACATCGACAGCACCTTACGGCGACTCGTGTAGCGGCGAGCCATGCGAACGGCGTTCTCGTTGGCATCCGCTCCGCCGTTGGTGAAGAACACATGGTTCAGGTCGCCCGGTGCCACCCCGGCGACGCGCCGCGCGAGTTCACCGCGCACGTCGTTGGCCATACCCGGCTGGATGGTCGCCATGCGTCCGGCCTGCTCCTGGATGGCCCGCACGAGATCCGGATGCTGGTGCCCGAGATTCAGGTTGATCAGCTGCGAGCTGAAGTCGAGGTACGCGTTGCCCTCGTAGTCCCAGAACGTCGAGCCCTCGCCCGCCGCGACCGGCAGCGGATCGATCTGCGCCTGCGCGCTCCAGGAGTGGAAGACGTGCGCGCGGTCGTCGGCGCGCACCCGCTGTTCCTCGGCCTGGTCCCCGAACGCATGGAACGCGCCGGTGCGGTCCGTGTAGCCGGTGCGGGTGCCTACATCGGTGGTGGTCATGTCGTCATCCTCAGTGGTTGCCCGGGAACGCCAGTTCGACGCGCGACTGCAATGCCTCTGGCCATCGTGACGTTACTACTTTGGAGCGCTTATTGATGTGGAACGACTCCGGGCCGTAGATGTGCGAGTCGCCGAACAGCGAGTCCTTCCAGCCGCCGAACGAGAACGACCCCACTGGCACGGGGATCGGCACGTTCACGCCGACCATTCCGACCTCGATGCGGAACTCGAACTCGCGCGCGGCGCCGCCGTCGCGGGTGAAGATGGCCACGCCGTTGCCGTACGGGTTCGCGTTGATGACATCGATCGCGTCGTCGAGCGTCTCGACCCGCACCACGGAGAGCACGGGGCCGAAGATCTCGTCACGGTACGTCGTCGACTCCAGCGGCACGTTGTCGAGCAGCGTCGCGCCGATGAAGAACCCGTCGCCGTCGAACTGCTTCTGCGACCCGTCGACGACGACCGTTGCACCCTCGGCGGCTGCACCGGTCACGTACGACAGCACTCTCTCGCGGTGCTGCGCGGTGACGAGCGGGCCCATGCCGGTGTCGGCATCCGTTCCGTCGCCGATCACCAGGTCGTCGATGCGCTTCTGGATCGCCGGAATCAGTTTGTCTCCCGCGTCGCCGACCGCGACGAGCACGCTGACCGCCATGCAGCGCTCGCCGGCGGAGCCGTACGCGGCGGAAACGGCGGCATCCGCCGCGGCGTCGATGTCGGCGTCCGGCATCACGACCATGTGGTTCTTCGCGCCGCCGAGCGCTTGCACCCGCTTGCCGTTCGCCGAAGCACGCTGATAGATCGACCTCGCGATCGGTGTCGAGCCCACGAAGCTGATCGCGGCGATGTCGGGCGAGTCGAGCAGGGCATCCACCGCGGTCTTGTCGCCGTGCAGCACGTTCAGCACGCCGGCCGGGAGCCCCGCCTGGAGGAAGAGCCCCGCCAGCAGAACAGATGCCGACGGGTCCTTCTCGCTGGGCTTCAGCACAACGGTGTTGCCGCACGCGATGGCACTGGCGACCATCCAGAGCGGCACCATCAGCGGGAAGTTGAACGGCGTGATGCAGCCGACGACGCCGACCGGCTGCTTGACGCTGTGCACGTCGACGCCGGTGGAGATCTGCTCGCTGTAGTCGCCCTTCAGGTGCTGGATGAGCCCGGATGCGAACTCCACGTTCTCCAGGCCGCGCGCGATCTCGCCTGCGGCATCCGACAGCACCTTGCCGTGCTCGCTCGTGATGGTGGCCGCCAGCTCGTCGCGGTGCTCGGAGAGCAGGTGGCGCAGGCGGAAGAGCACGTCGGCGCGCTTGGTCAGGCTCGTCGCGCGCCACCCGGGGAGCGCGGCCTTGGCCGCTGCGATGGCGGCGGCGGCATCCGCTTCGCTGGCCATGAGCACCTGGTGCTGCACCGCTCCGGTGGCGGGGTTGAAGACGTCGCCGGTGCGCCCGGGCTCGCCGAATTCGGCGCCGTCGACGAGATGGCGGATCAGGGCCATGAGCGGTCCTCTCGTGAGTTCTCTTACGTTCCACTCTGCGCTCCGTCGATCGCCGGATGACTCGATCCGGACGAATTGACGTGGGAGCACGTTAGTCTTAGTGCTCCCATGTTCACAGAGAAGTGGATTCGATAGCGGTGCCAGAACGTCACAGCTTCGTGGGCGGTCGCACAGATCGTCCGAGCGTCGAAGAGCACGGTCTTGAAGAGCATGCCGACGATCGTGCGGCTCCGCCTCCCATCGACCTGGAACGCACCGCGCGACGCCAGGCTGTCTCTCGGCAGGCGGTGCTGCCGAGCATCCGGGAGGTGCTCCGCCTCGAGGAGGTCGTCACGGCCGTACCCGAGGTGCTCACCGGCGAAGACGCGCTCGACAGGCCCGTTCGCTGGGTGCACGTGAGCGAGACGGCCGACGTGACGCACCTCGTCAAGGGCGGTGAGCTCATCCTCTCCACCGGTGTCGGCTGGCCGACGGATGCCGCGGCACAGCGCGACTTCGCGGCTCGCCTCGTCGGCGCCTCGATCGTGGGCGTCGTGCTCGAGCTCGGGCACCGCTTCGCGGAGCCGCCGAGGGCGTTCACCGAGGCGGCCGCGCGTCTTGACCTGCCGTTCATTGTTCTGCACCGCGAGGCACGCTTCGTGGCGATCACGGAGGCCGTGCACTCCCGGGTGATCGCCGACCAGATGGCGGCACTGAAGGCACGCGACGAGATCCACGCGCTGTTCACGCAGCTCAGCCTGCGCGGCAGCCCCGCCGACTACATCGTCGCGCAGGTCGCCCGCGTGCTCGGCTCGCCCACCGTGCTCGAAGACCTCACGCACCGGGTGATCGCCGTGGAGGCGATGGGCGATGACACGCGCATCCTCCGCGACTGGGAGCAGCGTTCGCGGGATGCCCACGACCGGGCAGCGGATGCCGTCGCTCGCGGCGCCCTCCCCGGGCCGGACGACTGGACGATCGTGCCCGTCGAGGCGCGCGGCATCCGCTGGGGATACCTTGTTGCGCTGCCAGGGCGTGCGCATCTGGCCGGCCGCACGAACGTGCTCGAGCAGGCAGCGATCGCTCTCGCTCTGGGCCGCCTCGCCGACCACGGTGCCGACGAGTGGACGCGCACCAGCCATGAACGCATCGTCGCTGCTCTGCTCGGCAGGCGA
>NZ_JBQCIE010000047.1:0-6301 GCF_051954055.1 Humibacter sp.
CCTCGCGACCGGCGCGTTCATCGGGTTCTTCGTGGCGAGAGTCGGCATCCCGTCGTTCGTCGTCACGTTGGGACTCTTCCTCGGGTTCCAGGGCCTCGAGCTGATCATCATCGGCAACGGCGGGCTGTACAACGTGCAGGATCCGGCCATCCTCGCGATCATGAACAACAACCTGCCCATCTGGGGCGGCTGGGTCATGCTCGCGATCATGGTGCTCATCTCGATCGGCACCTCGTTCTGGGATCGGGCACGGCGCACGAGGGCCGGTGTGCCGAACCGGGCGATCGTGCTGGTCTGGATCAAGGTGGCGGTGATCGCCGTCGTCGGCGGCATCGTCGTCGGCCTGCTCAGCCAGAACCGCGGCACCGGGTTCATCAAGGTGGAGGGCGTGCCGATCGTCGTTCCGATCACGCTCGCCATCCTGTGGATCGGGACGTTCGTGCTCGACCGCACCAAGTACGGCCGCTACCTGTACGCGGTGGGCGGCAACGCCGAGGCGGCCAGGCGCGCGGGCGTGAAGGTGATCACGATCCGGTGGGTGGCGTTCGTGATCTGTTCGTTCCTCGCCGTCGTGTCGCAGCTGTTCAGCATCTCCAAGGTCGGCTCGGTGGATCCCTCCGCCGGCGTCTCCATCGTGCTGAGCGGCGTGGCGGCCGCTGTGGTCGGCGGCGTCAGCCTGTTCGGCGGACGCGGACGCCTGATGCACGCGGCCATCGGCGCCGTCGTGATCGCGATCATCACGAACGGGCTCGGGCTGCTCAACCTCCCGGCCGGCGTGAACTACGCGGTGACCGGCGGCGTGCTCATCCTGGCGGCGACGGTGGATGCCGTCTCGCGCGTGCGCGCAGGAGGCAGCCTGTTCTCGAGGTGATCGCCGCTCCCGGCCGCGAGGCCGCGAGTAGGCTGTGCGAATGCCGGCATCGGCGCATTCTGTGATGGGGGGAATCACATGAGCACAGCAGTACCCGCGAAGCGGCCGGGAGCGGTCACCGCGGCATACGTCATCTGGTTGATCGGCGCGATCGTCTCACTGATCGTCGCGATCTTCGGGCTCTTCGTCGGATTCGTCGCGCTCGGCGCGGGCGCAGCGGTCGGCGGCGTGGCCGGCGCGGCGGTGGGGTCGGTCGTGCTGATCTTCGCGATCTTCGTCTTCATCATCGCGATCATCGAGCTCGTCATCGTGAACCGCATGCGCGACGGCCGCAATTGGGCGCGCGTCACGCTGACGATCTTGGGAATCCTGTCACTGATCGGCGCGATCGCGCCGTGGTTCTCTGCCGGGTACAACTCCACGTCATCCGGATCCATCGTGCAGATCGTGGTGATCATCGTTGCGATCGTGCTGATGTACGTGCCCGCCGCGAACGCCTACTTCGCCTCGGGCGGAGTAGCGGCGCGCTCGTATGCGTCGCCGGCCGCACCGAGCGCCGCTCCCGCGGCACCACCGACCACCGCGATGCCCATGACACCGCCGGCGGAAGCGCCCTCTCAGAACCCGGATGACAGGCGGCCGCCGACCGCCTGAGGGAGCACGCGGATACCACGCGGGACGGGTGCTGACAAGCTCCCGCCGGGCGCTTCAGCGCGCCTATTCTGAGGCCATGTCGTTTCGTGCGCTCCAGGTGACCCAGCAGATCGACAACGGCGCGATCGTCGAGCACGATGCCCGCCTTCGCACGCTCGACGACGACGCGCTCGAGCCCGCCGACGTCGAGGTGGACGTCGAGTACTCGGCGTTGAACTACAAGGACGGGCTCGCACTCGCCGGACGGCCGGGCGTGCTGCGGAAGTCGCCGCTCATTCCGGGGATCGACCTCGTCGGGCGGGTGCGGGCATCCGCCGACCCTCGTTTCGTGCCGGGCGACCACGTCGTGCTGAACGGCGACGGCATCGGCGAGTCGCTGAACGGCGGATTCGCCGAGCGCGCCGCCGTGCGCGGCGAGGCGCTGGTGCTGATTCCGGATGCCTTCACCCTGCATCAGGCAGCGGCCGTCGGCACCGCGGGCTTCACGGCGATGCTCGCCGTGCTGGCGCTCGAGCACGGCGGAGTCACGCCGTCCTCCGGCGACGTGCTCGTCACGGGAGCGGCCGGCGGGGTGGGATCGGTGGCGATCGCGGTGCTCGCAAAGCTGGGGTATTCGGTGACCGCGTCCACAGGGCGAGGCGACAGCGAGGCGGGCTACCTGCGAGAGCTCGGGGCATCCGCGATTCTCAACCGAGCCGATTTCGTCGAATCGGGGCGACCGCTGCAGAAGGCGCGCTGGGCCGGTGCAATCGACACGGTCGGGAGCACGACGCTCGCGAACGTGCTCGCGCAGACCTCGTACGGAGGTGTGGTCGCCGCGTGCGGCGTCGCCGGCGGGCCGGACCTTCCGGCCACCGTGATGCCGTTCATCCTGCGCGGGGTCTCGCTGGCCGGCATCAACTCCGTCGAGGCGCCGCGCATGCGCCGGCAGGATGCCTGGGACCGCCTAGCCCGCGACCTCGACCTGCACCTGCTCGACGGCATGACGAAGACGATCGGGCTCGAGGATGCCGTCGGCGCCGCCGGCCGCATCCTCGCCGGACAGGTGCGCGGCCGCACCGTCGTCGACGTGCATCGCTGACGCGCGCACACGCCGGACGCAATCTTTCGTTCAGGTCGCAGTTTCTGTCGCCTCAAGCCATTCGAGGCGACGAAAAGTGCGACCTGAACGCAGGAATAGGCTGACCCCATGATCGTGATCGCGACCCTGGTCGTCGCACTCGCCGCCGTGCTCCACGTGCTGATCTTCGTGCTGGAGAGCGTGTTCTGGACTCGCCCGGGGGTATGGAGACGGTTCGCGGTTCCCGACCAGGCGTCCGCCGACATCACCAAGCCCATGGCCTACAACCAGGGCTTCTACAACCTCTTCCTCGCGATCGGCGCACTCGTCGGCGTCATCGCGTACGGCGTCGGGCAGCACGCGATCGGGCTCACGCTCGTGTTCTTCACGATGACCTGCATGGTGCTGGCCGCCGTGGTACTCGTGACCACCGGGGCGCGATACATCCGTGCGGCGATCATCCAGGGCATCCTGCCGCTGGCCGGCATCGTGCTGATCTTTCTGAGCGACCCGATCACGACGTGAGGGCTGACACCCCCTGGCGGAGGCCTGCGGCCTTCTCCTACGCGCTGCGGCGGGTCCGCGCATTCCTCCGGCCGCCGGTCACGGTCTACCCGGCGGATGACCTGGTCAAGGACCATGACGTCGGAGTCGCAATGCGCGACGGCGTGGTGCTGCGGGTCAATGTTTACCGGCCCGTCGGTGACGGGACCTTTCCGGTCATCCTCTGCGCCCATCCGTACGGCAAGGACGTGCTGCCGAAGAAGAAGCGACGCGGTTGGTCGTTCAGCATGCAGTACCGCATCATGAACCAGTCAGGACCGGTCCGGTTCTCGGCGGAGACCAGCTGGGAGGCGCCTGATCCGGCCTGGTGGACGTCGCAGGGTTATGCAGTCATCAATGCCGACACACGCGGCGGCGGGCACTCCGAGGGCACGGGCGATCTTCTCTCCGATCAAGAGGCCCTCGACATCGACGAGCTGATCGAGTGGGCGGGCTCGCAACCGTGGTCGACCGGTGAGGTCGGAATGCTCGGCGTCTCCTACCTCGCGATCTCGCAGTACAAGGCTGCAGCGCTGCATCCGCCGTCGCTCAAAGCCATCTGTCCGTGGGAGGGATTCACCGACGCGTATCGCGACTTCTTCACACCCGGTGGCATCGTCGAGAACGGCTTCGCCCGCATCTGGTTGTTCATGACCAAACGCGTCGCACGGGTCTCGACGGATCTCGCCGCCGAGCGTCGGAGGCATCCGCTTCGGGACGACTGGTGGGACGCCTTGACTCCCGACCTCGAGAAGATCTCGGTTCCGATGCTCGTCTGCACGAGCTTCTCCGACGGCAACCCGCACAGCGTCGGCTCGATGCGGGCGTTCCAGCGCGCCGGGTCGAAGGACCGCTTCGCGTATCTGCACCGCGGCGGAAAGTGGGCGACGTTCTACGGCGAGGACGCCAGGCGCGCCCAGTTGGCGTTCTTCGACCGCTATCTACGGCATCGCGAGGTGCCCGCCCCGCCAAGGATGAGGTTGGAGGTGAGGGACGCCGCCGACCGCGTCGTCGAGGTGCGCTCCGAGAGCGAGTGGCCGCTGGAGCGAACGTCGTGGACGACTCTGCGCCTCGCCGAAGGGGGCACGCTGCGCTCGGAAAGCGCGGGAGGGGCCCCTGCCGGGAGCGCCTCGTTCGATCTCCGACGAGGTTCGCTGGCATTCCGCTACGACTTCGATGAAGACACCGAGATCACGGGCCCGATGGCGCTGAGGCTGTGGGTCTCGTGCGAGGGAACGGACGATCCCGAGCTGTTTGCCGGAGTCGAGAAGTGGTCGGGGACGCGATATGTGCCGTTCCAGGGCTCGTACGGGTACGGCCGTGACCGCGTGGCATCGGGTCGACTGCGGGTGGCGTTTCGTGAGCTCGATCCAGAACGCAGCACGCCGCACCAGCCCGAGCACACCTTCCGCAGACTGCAACCGGTCGTCCCCGGCGAGATCGTGGAGGTGCGCATTCCACTCACGCCATCGGCCACCCTGTTCCGCGCCGGTGACTCCCTGCGGCTGCTCCTGGCCGGCCGGTACCTCGAGCCACGCAACCCCTTCTTCGGGCACTTCCCCGCCCGCTACAGACCCAGCGCAGCAGGCACGCTCACGGTCCACTGGTCCCCGGAGCGCCCTTCGAGCCTGGAGACGCCGGTCATTCCGCGTCGCTGAGCGACGCCGGCTGAGCGGACGACGTCGACGCCGTTCAGCGGAATCGGGTCGTCGCGCCTCGCACATGCGGCGCGACGTGTTCTGGGCGGAAGCCGCGGCCGATCATCCGTGCCGCCAGGCGCTGTACAACAGGCAGTACCGCAGAGAGCAGGATGCGCTGCGGCTCGCCGAGCGGCGTCGGCAGCTGCACGCCGGCCCCGTTGATCACCTGGTGCGCGGCCAGCTGCACGGCCTGCATGGCTCGAACGGGCGGCATCCGCCTGCGCTGCACCCACGCGCACCCGGCATCCAGATCGGGTGATCGTGCACCGGCGACGGGGCCGGCTCCGCGCAGCAGCGGCGCAAGCCGGTTGGCGGTGGCGACGGCATCCTGAATGGCGAAGTTCACGCCGACGCCGAACGCCGGCGACATCGCGTGCGCCGCATCGCCGATGCACAGCAGCCCGGGACGCCACCAGGTCTCGAGCCGGTTGATCTGCACCGACAGCAGCTTGAGCTGCGAGAACGACTTCAGCTCGCCCACGACCGGTCGCAAGAACGGCGCCGTCTCGACGATCGCCACGCGCACCGCGTCCAGGCCCTTGCGGTGCAGCTCGTCGAAGCCGCCCTTCGGGATGACGAGCCCCATCTGGTAGTAGCCCTCACGCGGAATGGTCAGCACGAGCCGGTGCTCGTCGATGTAGCCCAGCGTGTCGGGCGGACGATCAGCGGGCTGCGGCAGCCGGAACCAGACGACGTCGATGGGCGCTCCGAAGTCGGTGGACGGCAGGCCGGATGCCGCACGCAGCACAGAGTCCCGCCCGTCCGCCGCCACGGTGAGCGCGGCGTGCACCTCGACCGGTCCGTCTGGTCCGGTCGCCAGCACCCCAGTGACACGCCGGCTGTCCTCGGTGATCAGCTGCGTGGCATCCGTGTTCATGCGCATCCGGAACCCCGGATATGCGTGCGCGTGCTCGGCGAGGAAGTCGAGAAAGTCCCACTGCGGCATGAGCACCAGGAAGTCGTTGCGGCCGTGCAGGCTGTCGAAGTCGACGGGGGTGATGCGCGTGCCGTCGACGACGGCATCGAGCGTGGAGACGGAGGTGTGCGGGAGCGTGAGGAACGCGTCGCGCAGCCCGAGCTCGTCGAGCACCTGCAGCGTGGACGGATGGATCGTGTCGCCACGGAAGTCCCGCAGAAAGTCGCCGTGCTTCTCGAGCACCGCGACCTGAACGCCGGCGCGGGCCAGGAGCATCCCGAGCATGACCCCGGCAGGGCCACCGCCGACGATGCAGCAGTCGACGTCGATGCGGGCCGGCCCGGCCTTGGACCGCTTCGCCCGCGAGGAGGCCATCGCTACGAGATCACCTCGTCGGCCGGACCGTCGGACCCGGGATGGATGTCGCGCAATGCCTCGACGAGTTCAGCCGCGTGCTGGGTCGAGACGATCACCCGGGAGAATCCGTCAGCGACGTCGCCCGACTCTGGCAGGCTCTCCGCCGCTCCGGGCAGCGCGCCCGCTCCCCCGGCCGCGGC
>NZ_JBQCIE010000048.1:0-24193 GCF_051954055.1 Humibacter sp.
CCGCCCTGCTTTTGGAAGCAGAGTGCAGGAGCGTGGCGACCGGAACGGTGCCGTCCGCAGCGATGATCAGCTGCGGCGTCTCCATCTGGACCTCGAAGCGCAGCCGCCCGTCCGCCAGCCCGAGCTTGCGCTCGAGCCGCTCGCAGACGTCGGCCATGGCCTCCACCTGAGCAACGGTCGTCACCTTCGGCAGGGTCAGCACGAGCCCGGCCGGCAGCTCACCCGCTTCGGCGAGCGTGGTGACGAACAGGTCGAGGGTGCGCAGGCCCCGTCGCCGCGTCGGCGCCTCGAACGACTTGAACCGGATGCCCACGAACGGCGGAGCGGTACCGCCTGCGACCGCGGCGGCGACGCGTCCTGCGGCGGTGACGGCATCCGCGTCCTCCGCGTCGTCGCCGCGGTCACCGTAGCCGTCCTCGAAGTCGAGGCGCAGGTCTTCGATCGGCTCCGTGCGCAGCTTCGTGTCGACCAGCGGGGCGATGGATGCCGCCAGCTCGCCGAGTCCCACCTCGGTGGCCAGTGCGACCGTGTCGCCGAACGCCGCGACGGCATCCACCGCCTCCGAACCCCACCGAGCAGGAAGGTCCGGCGTGAACCGGTCGGCGGGTACGTAGACCGTGTGCACGGGCTGGCGGGAGCCGTCGTCGCCCGGGTACTCCTTCGTCAGCAGGTCGTCGGTGCCGGCGAGCCGGCGGTCGATCTCCGCCAGGTCGCCCTCACCCAGACTGCCCGACACGAGCCCGGGTGCAGCGGAACCGGTCGCCATCACGCCACGATCTCGTAGGCCGGCGTGGTGAGGAAGTCGACGTAGTCGTCCTCGGTCGTCAGCCTGCGGATCAGCTCGCGGGCCGGCGCGTAGTACCGCTCGAACGACGAGGCATCCACCTCGCTGCGCAGGCGCTCGGACTCCTCGTCGAGCAGGCGCCCGACGAGCTCGGGCGTGGCCTCGTTGCCGGTGTCGCTATACCGAACCCGGTTGTGCACCTGCTGCCACACCTGCGAGCGCGAGATCTCTGCGGTCGCCGCGTCTTCCATCAGGTTGTGGATCGCGACGGCGCCGGTGCCCGAGCGCCACACGGCCGTGTAGGCGACGGCGACGTAGAGGTTGAGGCGCAGCCCGGCCTCGGTGACGTCACCCGGTGCGGAGGCCACATCGAGCAGCTGGTCGCCCGTCACGCTGACGTCTTCGCGAAGCTTGTCCAGCTGGTTCGGCTTGTCGCCCAACACGGCGTCGAACACATCCATGCAGACCGGCACGAGGTCGGGGTGGGCGACCCAGGAGCCGTCGAACCCGTCCGTCGCCTCGCGCAGCTTGTCGTCGCGCACCTTGGCGATCGCGGCATCCGTGACTAAAGGATCCCTGCGGTTCGGGATGAACGCCGCCATGCCTCCCATGGCGAACGCGCCGCGCTTGTGGCAGGTGCGCACCAGCAGCTCGGTGTACGCCCGCATGAACGGTGCGGTCATCGACACGTCGGCGCGGTCGGGCAGGATGAACTCGCTGCCGGCGTCGCGGAAGTACTTGATGATGCTGAACAGGTAGTCCCAGCGGCCGGCGTTGAGTCCGGATGCGTGCTCCCGCAGCTCGTAGAGGATCTCCTCCATCTCGAAAGCGGCGGGGATCGTCTCGATCAGCACGGTGGCGCGCACGGTGCCGTGCGGGATGCCCAGCTCGGCCTCAGCGAACGTGTACACGTCGTTCCAGAGCCGCGCCTCAAGGTGGCTCTCGGTCTTCGGCAGGTAGTAGAAGGGCCCCTGCCCGGTCTTCGCGAGGTGCGCGGCGTTGTGGAAGAAGTGCAGGCCGAAGTCCACCAGCGCGCCGATGGCGTCCCGGCCGTCGAACTGCAGGTTCGACTCGTCCATGTGCCAGCCGCGCGGGCGCACGATCACGACCGCGGTCGGCGCATCCGTGCGCAGGGCGTACGTCTTGCCCTCCGGCGAGCTGTAGTGCAGGGTGCCGCGCGCGGCGTCCTTCAGGTTCACCTGCGAGTCGACGACGTTGAACCAGTGCGGGGTGTTGGCGTCTTCGAGGTCGGCGAGCCACACCTTCGCGCCGGAGTTCATGGCGTTGATCGCCATCTTCGCCGGGGTCGCCGGCCCGGTGATCTCGACGCGGCGGTCGCGCAGCGCCTCAGGGGCCTCCGCGACGCGCCAGTCGCCCGAACGCACCTCCGCGGTCTCGGGCAGGAAGTCCAGCCGGCCGGTGCGAGCGACCTCCTCGCGACGCACCCGCCTCGCCGCGATCAACTCGTCGCGGCGATCGGCGAACTTCGCATGCAGCGCGTCGACGAACGCGAGCGCCTCATCGGTCAGGATCTCGTTCGCGCGCTCCACGGTGCTTCGGCTCTTCGCTGTCACGGACACGGTGTGTACTCCTCTTGTTTCTTGTTCGGTCGTTCGGCTCACTCGGCAGGTTCAGCTGCCTGTGTTTGTTCGGTCGGCTCGGCTCGTGCAGCCTGCACGATGGCCTCGGCGACCTCGACCGACACGAGCGGGTCGAAGACGCTGGGGATGATGAAGCTCGCGTTCAGCTCGTCCGGGTCGACGCGGTCGGCGATCGCCTGCGCGGCCGCGACGAGCATCGCCGGTGTGATGTCCGCGGTGCCGGCGTCGAGCAGGCCGCGGAAGACGCCGGGGAACGCGAGAACGTTGTTGATCTGGTTCGGGAAGTCGCTGCGTCCGGTCGCGACGACCGCAGCGGTTCTGGATGCCTCGATCGGGTCGACCTCGGGCACCGGGTTCGCCATAGCGAACACGATCGCGTCGTCGGCCATGCGTGCAATGTCCTCGCCGGTGAGCAGGTTCGGTGCGCTCACGCCGATGAAGACATCCGCTCCGGCGATCGCCTCGGCGAGCGTGCCGGTGAAGTCCTCCTCGTTGGTCGACTGCGCCAGCGCGATGCGGTGCGCGTCGGTGTAGTCGCCGCCGGAGTGGATGGCGCCGTGCCGGTCGCAGGCCACGATGTGCTTCGCGCCCTGGGCCTGCAGCAACTGGATGATCGCGTTGCCCGCCGCACCAACGCCGGAGACGACGATGCGCACGTCGCCGATGGACTTGCCGACCACCCGCAGCGCGTTGGTGAGGGCCGCGAGCGTCACGATCGCGGTGCCGTGCTGGTCGTCGTGGAAGACCGGGATGTCCAGCTCGTCGCGCAGGCGCTGCTCGATCTCGAAGCATCGCGGCGCCGCGATGTCCTCGAGGTTGACCCCGCCGTAGACGGGGGCGATGGCCTTCACGATGCGGATGATCTCCTCCGTGTCCTGCGTGTCGAGGCAGACGGGCCAGGCATCCACTCCCGCGAACTGCTTGAACAGGGCCGCCTTGCCCTCCATGACCGGCAGCGCAGCCTCCGGCCCGATGTTGCCGAGGCCCAGCACGGCGGAGCCGTCGGTCACCACGGCGATCGTATTCCGCTTGACCGTGAGCGCGCGTGCCTTGTGCTTGTCTTCGGCGATCGCCAGGCACACGCGAGCCACGCCCGGCGTGTACGCCCGGGAGAGATCATCGCGGTTGCGGATGGGCTCGCGCGGCACGACCTCGAGCTTGCCGCCGAGGTGCATCAGGAACGTACGGTCGCTCATGTTGCGCACCAGCACCCCGTCCAACCCGTCGATCGCGCTGCGCACCTGCTCGGCGTGCTCGGCTCCGGTCGTGTTGCACGTGAGGTCGACGACCATGCCGGCGGCGTGCGACTCGACGACGTCGAGCGCGGTGATCACGGCGCCGGCAGCAGCGGCGGCCGACGCGAGCTCGCTCGTGGCCGTGAAGCTGGCTGGCGCTTCGACGCGCAGCGTGACCGAGTTTCCGGGACCGGGGTTGGCCATGGGGTTTCCTCCTCAGCGAGGTTCATCCCGCGGCGTCTCTGCCTGGCGGGCATCCTGTAACTTTCGCAATACGGATATTATTCTCTACCTAACGGAAATACAAACCAACTGCTCCCCTCCCTTCTCGTTCCCCGGACCCGAATTGCGGGTCTCTCGAAGAAGCACCCGCAATTCGGGTCAGCGGAAGGAAATGAAGCCGGATCAACACGCGAGGCTTTTCGCATGATGGAATGATCGAACCACGATCAGGAGGAACTGTGACCGATACGCAGGCCAAGGCACCGTCGCGAGTGCAGTCCGTGGAGCGCGTGTTCGAGCTCCTTGAGCTCATCACGGATGCCGGCGGCGAGGTGACGCTGAGCGAGCTCGCCGCGTCGACGGACCTCCCGCTGCCCACGATCCACCGTCTGCTGCGCACGCTCGTCTCACTCGGCTACGCACGCCAGGTGCCGAACCGGCGGTACGCGCTCGGTCCGCGTCTCATCCGGCTCGGCGAGGGTGCCAACCGCATACTCGGATCGCTCGCGCGCCCGCAGCTCGCCTCGCTCGTCAACGACCTCGGCGAGAGCGCGAACATGGCCGTGCTCGACGGCGACATGGTGGTCTACATCGCCCAGGTGCCATCGCGGCACTCGATGCGCATGTTCACCGAGGTCGGCCGTCGCGCCCACGCACACGACACCGGCGTCGGCAAGGCGATGCTGGCCCAGCTGCCGGAGGACACCGTGCGCGGCATCGTCTCCCGGGTCGGGATGCCCACGCCCACCGAGCACAGCATCGGCAACGTCGACGAGCTGCTCACCGAGCTCGCCGCCATCCGTGAGCGCGGCTACTCGATCGACGACGAGGAGCAGGAGCTCGGCGTGCGCTGCTACGCCATCACCGTGCCCGGCGCTCCGTCGCCGACCGCGATCTCGGTCTCCGGTCCGCTCGCCCGCGTCGACGAGAGCTTCGGCGAACGCGCCGTTCCGCTCCTGAAGGCCGCGGCGTCGCAGATCGCCTCCGAGATGAACGTCGCATGAGCGCGGCCGGCGGCGCGGACTCGACGGATGCCCGCATCGCCCGGTCCTCGCACGAGCGCGTCGCCGTGGTGACGGGCGCCGGTTCCGGAATCGGGCGCGGCGTCGCCCGCGCGATGCTCGATGACGGCTACCGCGTGGCGCTTCTCGGCCGGCACAGGGACACGCTGGAGGCGACGGCTGACGGGCATCCGCGCGCCCTCGTCACCCCTGCCGACGTCTCGGACGCCGCCGCCGTCGACGACGCGTTCGGTCAGATCGAGGCGGCCTGGGGACGCGTCGACGTGCTCTTCAACAACGCCGGGATGTTCCCGCCCGCCGCCCACGTCGACGAGCTCGACCCCGCGGACTGGAACGCCGCCGTCGCGGTCAACCTGACCGGAGTCATGCTGTGCAGCGCGGCGGCGATGCGCGTCATGAAGCGCCAGCGCCCGCAAGGCGGCCGCATCATCAACAACGGCTCGATCTCCGCGCACGTTCCGCGGCCGCTCGCCGCCGCGTACACCGCGACCAAGCATGCGGTCTCCGGCCTGACCAAGTCGCTCGAGCTCGACGGCCGCGCGTTCGGCATCACCTGCGGCCAGATCGACATCGGCAACGCGGCTACGCACATCACCGACGACTTCGGAACGGATGCCGGCGCCCTCCAGCCCAACGGATCGCGGCTCGTCGAGCCCACGTTCCCGGTCGAGGATGCGGCACGCGCCGTCCTCTTCATGGCGAACGTGCCGGCATCCGCGACCGTGAACTCCCTGGTGATCACGGCATCCGGGATGCCGTTCATCGGCCGCGGCTGATCCGGCCGATCACACCTCAGCGAGCGGGGATGAGATGGGGGCGCGGGCCCTCCAGTCGCGCCACCGCTATCTTGACCTCCGTGAGCTCGCGCGTATTCGCATCGATCTTGTCGCCCAGCTGCCGCCCGTGCTCGTTCAGTCGCCCATTGATCTCGACAAGCTCCCCGCTGACCTCGACGAGCTGCCGCTCATGCGAGCTCAATCGCCCATTGATCTCGACGAGCAGGCGCTCATGCCCGTCCAAGCGCCGCCCTTGCTGGTCGATTCGCTCGTCCAGCGCGTCGAGCCGCCGCCCGTGCTCGTTCAGCTGAGCGGTGATCGCAACGAGCTGTCGCCCGTGCTCGTTGAGCTGATCGCCAAGCCTCTGGTGCTGACCGTCCGAGCGGTGGATCACCCACCCGACCCCCCCCGGCGAGCGCAACCAAGAGCCCCGCGAAACTGAGCAGGGTGGTGAGCGTCTCAACCGACACGACCATGGCTCCATTCTCTCCGCGCGGCCGCGGAATCACCAGCGACGCTACGGCAGACCACCACGAGCCAGGCCGAGAAGGCGTTCGAACGTGGAGAGTGCACGGAGGAGAGCGCTTGGGGAGGAACAGTCTTATCCCTTTGCACACCACAGGGGCCGCCCACACAGCGTAGACGGCCCCTGCTCAGTGGTTCCGGCCGCCTCAGCAGAAGCCCGCGATGCCCTCCCACGCTGCGTCGGACTCGGAGGCGCCCTCGCGCAGCACGGTCGCCTCGATGAGACCGTACGGCCGGTCGGCCGCGAAGAACACCTCGTTGGGGTTCTCCAGCCCGAACGGCGCGAGGTCGACGACGAAGTGGTGCTTGTTCGGCATCGAGAACTTGAGCTCCTCGATCTCCGGGTGCGCGTTCAGCACCTTCTCGCCCATCTGGAACAGCGTCTGCTGCAGGGCGGTCGAGTGCCGCTCGGCGAATCCCTCGAGCAGCAGCGCCTTCACGTCGGCGTACACCGGGTTCCAGTCGACGTCGGTCGTGTTGAAGCGCCAACGTGCCGCGACATCCGTGGCCAGGATGCGGTCGGTCGCCTCGGCGAGCGTCGTGTACTTGTCCTTCTCGTAGCCGACGAACTCGCTGCCGGTGGACTTCAGCACCGTGAGGCTGTGCAGGCCGCCGATCACGGTGCGGCGGTCGCCGTCCGCGACGACGACGGCCGTGCGCACCTCGCTGCCGTTGCGCACGAACGCGTGGTCGTGCTCCTCACCTGCCACCAGGATGCGGTCCCACTGGTACTGCTCCGCCTCCCAGCGGCCGCCCTCGACCCAGTCCCAGCCGTTCGTGAAGTGGTCGGCGAGGCGCAGCAGGAACTCCTCCGGCGACGCGATGCCGTCCTTGGCGAACGCGAAGACCGTGTTCTTCTGCGTGTCGGTCGGGATGCAGTGCGCGTTGTCGCCGAGCGAGTGGATCTCCTCGAAGTCGCCGCGCAGCTGGCTGGTGACGTTCAGGTCCGTGATCTCGTGACGGTCGGTGTCGCGCTTGACGCGTACAACCCGCACCTCTGCCTTACCGTACTGGTTCTTTCCAAGGATGACGTTGCTCATGTCAACTCCCTCTATATGTCGAATAGGCGAACGGACTGAGCAGGAGCGGCACGTGGTAGTGCGCCTGCGCACTGTCGACGATGAACGTCAACGAGACCTCCGGGAAGAAGGTGTCCTGGGAGATGCCGGCGAAGTACGACCCTGTGTCGAACCGCAGTCGGTACACGCCCGACTGCAGCGAAGAGGGGCCGAGGACTTTCACCCGCCCGTCAGCATCGGTGAGACCCGTCGCCATCCGGCTCCACGTCTCGTCATGCAGGGCCTCGAGCACGACGGAGACGCCGACGGCCGGTCGCCCGGTCGTCGTGTCCAGGATGTGGGTGGTCACGTGCGAGTCGCTCATGCGCTCACTACTCCTTCAAGACGCAGTACCGCGATCTCGCGCAGCTGCTGGTCGATGATCCGGCTCTCGGCCTCGGCGGTGTTGCCGAGCCGGGCCGTCAGTTCGGTGAGGATCTCCTCGGCGCTTCTGCCGGCCGCGCGGATCAGGAAGACCCGGTCGAACTTCGCCTCGTACGCCCGGTTGCCGTCCGCGATGTCGGCGGCGACGCGGTCGGATGCCGCCAGTCCCGCCTGCTCGCGCCTCGACATGTCCGCCTCGGCACTGTCACCGCTCGGGCGTTCCCCGATGCGGGGATGGTGCGAGAGCGCGCGCTCGAGCTCCGCCTCGGTGAATGGAGTGGCCGCGGTCGAGGCGAAGGCGATCAGCGACTCACGGTCGGCGAAGGGGCGCGCCGCGACGATCGCCTGACCCCAGCGGTCGACGTCGAGGCAGGGGCGAAGCGCTGCCGCGGCATCCTCTGCCTGCAGGTCGTTGAACTCGTCGATGAGCATCTGATCCTCGTCTTCGGCTCAGTCGTCGATACCGAGGGATGCCCGCAGCGCGGCGACATGCCCGTTGGCGTCGACGTTGTACTCGGCCCGCGACACGACGCCCTTCGGATCGATCACGACGGTGGATCGGAGCACGCCGATGTGCGTGGTGCCGCCGATCTCCTTCTCGCCCCACGCGCCGTACGCCTTGGCGGTCTCGGCGCCCGGGTCGGAGAGCAGCGGGAAGTTCAGCGCGTTGTCGGCGGCGAACGACGCGATTGCCTCGATCGGGTCGGCGGAGACGCCGATCACGGAGTAGCCGGCCGACGCGAGCGAGTTGAGGTTGTCGCGGAAGTCGCAGGCCTCCGTGGTGCAGCCGGGGGTCCCCGCCTTCGGGTAGAAGTACACGATCACGTCGCCGCCGCGGTAGTCGCCGAGCGAGACGGAGGCGCCGTCCGCGTTCTTCAGGGTGAACGCCGGTGCACGGTTTCCGGAAGTGAGTTGATTCGTCATTGAATGCTCCTTTGGGGTGTCGTCGGCCGAGCCCCGCACTACTCGCGCGGGGGACGGTCGGTGAGGAGGAGGGTCAGCGCGCGGGCGGTGTGACTCCGAACGCGGCGGCCAGCTCCAGGATCTTGCGGGCACGTCCGAGGCGCGGCAGGTCGCTGCCGTCGCGGATGATGCGGTCACGGGCCTCGAAGTCGTCGAGGAACTCCTTCGCCCAGGCGACATCGGTCGGCGTCGGGCTGATGACCTCGTTGATGATCGGCACCTGGTCGGTCGAGAGGCACAGTTTGCCGGTCATGCCCATGGTGACCGTCACCTGCGACTGCTCGCGCAGCACGGGATGGCTGGTGCCCACCGTCGGGCCGTCGATCGGGCCAGGCAGCTTGCCGCACCGGCTGGCAACGACGAGCTTCGCGCGTGGGTAGGCCATGGCCATGTTGTCGGCCGCCATTCCCGTGTCGCGCCGGAAGTCGCCGGAGCCGAAGGCGAGCCGGAACGCGCCCTCCGCGCGTGCGATGTCGGGAGCGCACTCGATGCCGATCGCCGACTCGACGAGCGCGACCACTCGGGTGCGGGCGCCCAGCACGTGGTACGTGTTCGTCACCTGCGACGGGTCCTCGGTCTTGGCGAGCATGACCCCCTGCAGGCCGGGAAGGTCGCGGAGAGCGCGCAGATCATCCGCCCAGTACGGCGTGGTCACGTCGTTGACGCGCACCCAGGCCTCACCGCCGCCGATCAGCCAGCTCGCGACATCCTCACGCGCCTCCTCCTTGTGCGAGGGGTCGACGGCGTCTTCGATGTCGAGGATGACGGCGTCGGCAGATCCGTTCGCCGCGGCGTCGAAGTCCTCGGGCTTCGTGCCGGGCACGAGCAGCCACGAGCGTGCGTGCTCCGCCGGAGGACGCGGCAGGCGCTTCGGCGTCGAAGCGGAGGTCTGCGACTCCTCCGCGGTCATGTCGTCCACAGTGGCTCCCTGGACTCGAATTTTCCTAGTTGCTTTCGCAATATGGAATATGGATGTTGCGTAGTGGAAATAATACGAGGCGTCGGCCCCGATGTCAAAGCGGTCCCGCTGGCCCGACCTCAACCTGCGGAAAGGCACAAAATGCACGGAACCCCCGGTCATCCATCGGATGTCCGGGGGTTCCATCGCATGCGCTGATGCTACTTCGCGGCGTCCTCGTCGGCGTCGACGCTCTCGTCGTCGGTGTCGGTGGCCTCGACCGCCTCTGCGGCCTCGTCCGAAACCTCGGCCTGCTCCTCGGCGGGCTCGCTCTCCGGGGTCTCCTCGACCTCGACCGCTGCCTCGTCGTCCGTCGCGGCCTCGGCCGCCTCAGCCGCCGCTGCCTCTTCCGCGGCGACCTTCGCGGCCGGCGACGGCGGGGCGGCCGGGGCCTTGCGCTTCGGCGTGACCGGCTCGAGCACGAGCTCGATGACCGCCATGGGCGCGTTGTCGCCCTTGCGGTTGCCGATCTTGGTGATGCGGGTGTATCCGCCCTGGCGGTCGGCCACCTGGGGCGCGATCACGTCGAACAGCTCGTAGACCACGCCCTTGTCGTGGATGGTCGCGAGCACGCGACGGCGAGCGTGCAGGTCGCCGCGCTTGGCGAACGTGATCAGGCGCTCGGCGAGCGGACGAAGGCGCTTCGCCTTGGTCTCGGTCGTCGTGATGCGCTTGTGCGTGAACAGCGCGGCGGCCAGGTTCGCGAGCAGGAGTCGCTCGTGGGCAGGGCCGCCTCCGAGACGGGGACCCTTGGTCGGCTTAGGCATTGTCTTTCTCCGTTGTCAGTAAAGGGATGAGCTGGCGCGACGACTCAGCGGTACTCGTCGTCGCCCGCGCTGTAGAAGTGGGTGCCGTCGAACCCGGGGACCGAGTCCTTGAGCGACAGGCCCATCTCCGTCAGCTTGTCCTTGACCTCATCCACCGACTTCTGACCGAAGTTGCGGATGTTCATGAGCTGCGTCTCGGAGAGCGAGACCAGTTCGCTGACGTTGTTGATGCCCTCACGCTTGAGGCAGTTGTACGACCGCACCGAGAGCTCGAGGTCCTCGATCGGCATCGACAGCTCGGAGCTGAGCACCGCGTCGACCGGCGCGGGGCCGATCTCGATGCCCTCGGCCTGCGAGTTGAGCTCGCGGGCGAGGCCGAACAGCTCGGTGAGCGTGCGACCGGCGGAGGCGATGGCATCCCGCGGGCTGATCGCCGGCTTGGTCTCCACGTCGACCACGAGGCGGTCGAAGTCGGTGCGCTCACCGGCACGCGTGGCCTCCACGCGGTAGGTGACCTTGAGCACGGGCGAGTAGATCGAGTCGATCGGGATCTGCCCGGCCTCGCTGTACTCGTTGCGGTTCTGCTGCGCCGAGACGTAGCCGCGGCCGCGCTCGATGGTCAGCTCGACCTCGAAGCGGGCGTTCTCGTTCAGGGTCGCGATGACCAGCTCGGGGTTGTGGATCTCCACCCCGGCCGGAGCGGAGATGTCCGCCGCGGTGACCTCACCAGAACCCGTCTTGCGCAGGTAGGCGGTGATCGGCTCGTCGTGCTCGCTGGAGACGACCAGCCCCTTGATGTTGAGGATGATCTCGGTGACATCCTCCTTCACGCCCGGGATGGTGGTGAACTCGTGCAGCACACCGTCGATGCGGATGCTGGTGACGGCCGCGCCCGGAATGGACGACAGCAGCGTGCGGCGAAGCGAGTTTCCGAGCGTGTATCCGAAGCCCGGCTCGAGCGGCTCGATGACGAACCGCGAGCGGAATTCCGAGATGTTCTCTTCGGTGAGCGTGGGGCGCTGTGCGATGAGCACTATTTGTTCCTTTCGGCTAAGCGTCCGCTATATGACGCTTGCTCTACGAGGTGTATTGAGTTGTGAAGATCCGCCGATCGAGTAGGCCGCCCGCGGCCGTATCGAGATCACCTCACCGGTGTCTCGATAAGCTCGCTGGCGCTCGCTACTCGACCCGCAGGCGGGGTTTAGCGCCGCGTGCGGCGCTAAACGCGCCTGCGCTTCGGCGGGCGGCAACCGTTGTGCGCCTGCGGCGTCACGTCGTTGATCGAGCCCACCTCGAGGCCGGCGGCCTGAAGCGAACGGATGGCGGTCTCGCGGCCCGATCCCGGACCCTTGACGAAGACGTCGACCTTCTTCATGCCGTGCTCCTGCGCCTGGCGTGCGGCCGACTCGGCGGCCAGCTGCGCCGCGAACGGCGTGGACTTGCGCGAGCCCTTGAAGCCGACGCCGCCGGAGGATGCCCAGCTGATCACGGCGCCGTTGGTGTCGGTGATGGAGACGATCGTGTTGTTGAACGTCGACTTGATGTGGGCCTGGCCCACGGCGATGTTCTTCTTTTCCTTCTTGCGCGGCTTGCGAGCGGCCGTCTTGGGTGCTGCCATGTTTTCCTACTCCTGAGATCTCGAAGCGCTGGCGGTGGCCTAGCGGGCCTTCTTCTTGCCGGCGACGGTGCGCTTCGGTCCCTTGCGGGTGCGCGCGTTGGTCTTGGTGCGCTGTCCGCGCACGGGCAGGCCGCGACGGTGGCGCAGGCCCTGGTACGAACCGATCTCGACCTTGCGGCGGATGTCGGCGGCCACCTCGCGGCGAAGGTCACCCTCCACCTTGTAGTTGCCCTCGATGTAGTCGCGAAGGGCGACGAGCTGGTCGTCGGTGAGGTCCTTGACCCGGACGTCACCGGAGATCCCGGTGGCCTTCAGGGTCTCCAGCGCGCGGGTGCGGCCGATTCCGTAGATGTAGGTGAGGGAGACCTCCACGCGCTTCTCGCGCGGGATGTCGACGCCTGCTAGACGTGCCATGTGCGGCTTCTCCTGTTGATCAGGTGGAGGTGTGGAACAGCATCGGTGCCCGGGCCTCCAACCCGAGGTGTCCACCACCGAAGCGGTTTTGCGATGCTGCTGTTCTTCGCGATGTTGAGTTGTGCGCCGGATGTCAGGCATCCGGAAATCGTTCAGCCCTGGCGCTGCTTGTGCCTGGGGTTGCTCGAGCAGATGACCATCACGCGGCCGTTGCGGCGGATGACGCGGCAGTGCTCGCAGATGGGCTTGACGGAGGGGTTGACCTTCATGAGTGATTCCTTATCGCTGTCGTCGTGCTCCACGCACACGGATGTCCGTGGTGTGGGCCGTTACTTTCCGACGCCGATTTACTTGTAGCGGTAGACGATGCGGCCACGGGTGAGGTCGTAGGGGCTCAGCTCCACGATCACGCGGTCCTCGGGGAGGATCCGGATGTAGTGCTGACGCATCTTGCCCGAGATGTGGGCGAGAACCTTGTGTCCGTTGGTGAGCTCAACGCGGAACATCGCGTTGGGCAGCGCCTCGATGACAGATCCCTCGATCTCGATAACGCCGTCTTTTTTGGCCATAGCCTCACTATCGCTTCAGGCACATCGGTGCCGGTCGTGCGGTGGATGGATGGTGCCCGGTCGAACCATGCGGACGACCCCGGGAGCACACCGCGAAAACGGGTGCAAGACACCAAAGATCTATCCTAGGCCATCACAGGCTGCTTCGCCACTTACGATGCCGCGTGGCCTCTGGTGCAACGCGGCCCGGCGGCGTATGATTCCCGGCCGCTCAGTTCTCTCGGGCGAGCAGCGCCTCGTTCATCGCGCGAGTCAGCTCACGATCGACGCTCACCTCGGTGTCGTCGACGTGCGTGATCGGAGTCGCCAGCCGCACGCTGGAGACGAGCCAGAGGGCATCCGCTCGCAGCAGATCGGATGTCGGCACCAGTGCCTCCTCCGTGCCCAGCCCGCGGTCCGCGGCGAACTTGAACACGCTGAGCTGGCTGGTGCCCGGCAGGATGCCGATATCGGTTCGCGGGGTCACGATGCGGTCACCGAAGCGCAGGATCACGGTCGAGGTGGGCGCCTCCATCACGTAGCCGTCCGAGGTGACGAAGATCACGTCGGACGCGCCGCGCCTCCGCGCCTCCCGCAGGGCCGCCATGTTCACCGCGTACGACAGCGTCTTCGCACCGGGCAGCAGCCAGGGAGCACGCTGCGCGACGTCGCTGGTGTATCCGCGATCGAGCGTCACGACCCGGATGCCGGTCTCCCGCTCGGCGAAGTCACCCTCGGCCGGCGAGGCGACGATCCAGCCGGTCGGCTGTCCGCTGCCCTCGATGCCGCGCGTGAGCACGATCTTCAGCCCGCCTTGGCGATCGGTGGGGAGGGATGCCGCCGCCTCGGTGATCGCGTGCCGCCACTGCTCCTCGTTCGGCTCGGGCAGATCGAGCAGGGCCGCGGAGTGCGCGAGCCGCTTGAGGTGGGCATCCAGTGCCTGCGGATGCCCACCGACGACGCCGATCGTCTCGAAGACGCCGTCACCACGAGCCGGACCCAGATCGCGAACGTCGAGCGTGGGAACACCCGCCTCGACGCGACGCAGCGTGGACTCCGAGGTCGGCGCACCGGCAGGACGCACGTCAAGCATGAACACGGGCATGTCCCGAGCCTACGCTGGACCCCACCACCCGCTGCCGCACTCCCGTCCAACCCTGCACTCCCGTCCCGCTCGCGGTTCACGCCAACATGACACTCGGCCGAAAACAGGCCAATCCGTCCTGTTCTCGTCAGGAGAGCGCGATCCGTCATGTTGACGGGATCGGGACCGGGATCGGGATAGATCCGGAACGGGGTCTGGACCGGAATTGGGAACGGGATCTGGATCGGGATCGGGAGCGGCCGAGGTACGGGCCGGGCCGGGCTGCGGCTGTTACGCGGGACGCACCGGGGTGATGCCGAACGGCTTCAGGCCGGCCGCGCCGCCGTCGTGCGCGGTGAGCACCCAGATGCCGTCCTTGTGCACGGCGACGGAGTGCTCCCAGTGCGCGGCCGACGAGCCGTCTTCTGTGGCCACCGTCCAGCCGTCGTCGCGCACGTACGTGTCGGGCGATCCGCTCACCACCATCGGCTCGATGGCGACGACGAGGCCCGGCCGCACCTCCGGCCCCTTTGGTCGCACGCTGTAGTTGAACACCGGCGGAGCCTCGTGCATCCGGCGGCCGATGCCGTGCCCGATGTAGTCGGTGAGGATGCCGTACTCCCCCTGCGCGAGGATGTACTCCTCGATCGCGTCCCCCACCTCGTTCAGGTGCGATGCCCGCGAGAGCGCCGCGATGCCGTGCCACAACGACTGCTCGGTCACCTCGCAGAGCGCGCGGCGCTCCGCGACGAGGTCGGGCCGCTGCGGATCGTCGATCACGACGGTGAATGCGGCGTCGCCGTTCCAGCCGCCCAGGATCGCGCCGGAGTCGACGGACAGGATGTCGCCGGGCTGCAGCATCCGCTCGCCCGGGATCCCGTGCACCACCTCGTCGTTCACCGAGGCGCAGATCGTGTGCCGGTACCCCGGCTCGAGCTTGAAGTTGGATGCCCCGCCGCGCGCCTCGATCGCACCCTCGGCGAGGGCGTCCAGCTCGAGGGTCGAGACCCCTGGCCGCACCGCGCCGCGCACGGCGTCGAGGCTGTCCGCCGTCGCCAGCCCCGGCTCGAGCATGAGTCTGAGTTGAGCGGGCGACTTGTAGATCGACCGCCGGATGCCTACCACTCTCGGAACTAGGCGGCCGCGGTGTCGCGCGCGTCGCCGATGCCGCGTGCGGCGAGAGCCTCCCGGATCCGCGCAGCCACCTCGTCGACGCTGCCGATGCCGTCCACCTCGACCAGCAGACCACGCTCGCGGTACACCTCGATGATGGGCGCCGTCTGCTGCGTGTAGACATCCTGACGGTGCCGGATCGCCTCTTCGGTGTCGTCCGCGCGACCCTGCTCGTGGGCGCGATGCGTGAGCCGGCGCACCAGCTCGTCGCGGTCGGCGGTGAGGCGCACGACGGCCTCCAGCTTGCCGTCGGCGGCCAGCAGCTCGTCGAGGAACCGCACCTGCTCCAGCGTGCGGGGGTAGCCGTCGAGCAGGAAGCCCTTGGCGGCATCCGGTTCGGACAGCCGGTGCGCGACCAGCTCGTTCGTGAGGTCGTCCGGCACGTAGTCGCCGGCATCCACGATGGCCTTCACCCGCACACCGAGCTCGGTCTGGTGGGTGATGTGGAAGCGGAAGATGTCGCCGGTGGAGATGGCCGGAACGCCGAAGGCATCGGCGATGAACGTCGCCTGCGTGCCCTTGCCCGATCCGGGCGGGCCGACGATGAGGAGACGCGCTCCCCGTTCCCGGTTGGACTCTTGTAGCGACACGGTCAACGGAGCAACCCTTCGTAGTGCCTCTGCTGCAGTTGCGAGTCGATCTGCTTGACCGTCTCGAGCCCGACACCCACGATGATCAGGATCGAGGTGCCGCCGAACATGAAGTTCTGGCTGGTGCCGAGCAGCGAGAACGCCACCAGCGGGATGAGGGCGACGATCGCCAGATAGATCGACCCCGGCAGGGTGATGCGCGTCAGCACGAAGTCGAGGTACTCGGCGGTCGGACGGCCGGCCCGGATGCCCGGGATGAAGCCGCCGTACTTCTTCATGTTGTCGGCGACCTCTTCCGGATTGAACGTGATCGCGACGTAGAAGTAGGTGAAGCCGATGATCAGCAGCGCGTACAGCAGCATGTACAGCGGATGATCGCCCTTGGTCAGGTAGTCCGTGATCCAGCTCACCCACGGCGCAGGCGCCTTGCCGGGCGCCGGCTGGTTGAACTGGGCGATGAGCGCCGGCAGGTACAAGAGGCTCGAGGCGAAGATCACCGGGATCACACCCGCCATGTTCACCTTGATCGGGATGTACGTGTTGTTGCCGCCATACGTGCGACGACCGACCATGCGCTTCGCGTACTGCACCGGGATGCGCCGCTGCGACTGCTCGACGAACACCACCGCCGCAACGATGAAGAGCCCGATCACGATCACGACCAGGAAGATCTCGAAGCCGGAGGTCTGCTCGACCGCCCACAGCGAGGTCGGGAACTGCGCCGCGATCGAGGTGAAGATCAGCAGCGACATGCCGTTGCCGATGCCCTTCTCGGTCACCAGCTCGCCCATCCACATGATGAGGCCCGTGCCTGCGGTCATCGTGACGACCATGAGCAGCACCGCGTACCAGGAGTCATCCGTGACCAGCTGCGAGCACTGCGATGTGCTGTTGGAGCCGAACAGGGCGCCGCTACGTGCCACCGTGATGAGCGTCGTGGACTGTAGAACGCCCAGCGCGATCGTGAGGTAGCGGGTGTACTGGGTCAGCTTCGACTGACCGGCCTGGCCCTCCTTGTAGAGGGCCTCGAAGTGCGGGATGACCACGCGCAGCAGCTGCACGATGATCGAGGCCGTGATGTACGGCATGATGCCCAGCGCGAAGATGGAGAGCTTCAGGAGCGCGCCACCGCTGAACAGGTTCACCAGCTCGTACAGGCCGGTCGTGCCCTGGTTCGCCGACAGACACGCCTGAACGTTGCTGAAGTCGACGAACGGCGCAGGGATGAACGAGCCCAGACGGAACAGCGCGATGATCCCCAGGGTGAAGCCGATCTTCTTGCGAAGATCAGGCGTGCGGAGAATTCGCACGATGGCGTTGAACAAGTGGGTTCCTGCTTTCCGGTAAGGAATCGGGTCGGGCGACCATTTCGGCCACCCGACCCGACTACTTTACTCAGGTGATCCGGATGCTCAGCATCCGGTCCCGCCGGGGCTACTTGACGGAGCCTCCGGCAGCGACGATCTTCTGCTCGGCGGAGCCGGAGACCTTGTCGACCTCGACGTTCAGCTTCACCGAGATCTCACCGCCTCCGAGAACCTTCACCTTCTCGTTCTTGCGAACGGCACCCTTGGCGACCAGGTCGCTCACGGTGACGTCGCCACCGGACGGGTACAGCTCGGCGAGCTTCTCCAGGTTCACGACCTGGTACTCGACGCGGAACGGGTTCTTGAACCCGCGCAGCTTCGGCGAACGCATGTGGAACGGAAGCTGGCCACCCTGGAAGCCGGGACGCACCTGGTAGCGCGCCTTGGTTCCCTTTGTGCCGCGACCTGCCGTCTTACCCTTCGAACCCTCACCGCGTCCGACGCGGGTGCGGTCCTTCTTGGCACCGGCCGCCGGGCGCAGGTGGTGCACCTTGAGGACGGGCTCGCGCTTGGCGGGGACGTCCTCAGCCTTCTTGGCAGAAGCCTTCGCCTTGGGCTTGGTCTCCTCGACCTTCTTAGTGGTCTTCTCTTCAGCCATTAGTCGATCTCCTCAACCTTCACCAGGTGAGCGACGGTGTTGACGTACCCGCGGTTCTGCGGGGTGTCCTCCCGGACGACTACGTCACCGATGCGCTTCAGACCCAGGCTGCGAAGTGTGTCGCGCTGGTTCTGCTTCTCACTGACTTTGGACTTGATCTGGGTCACCTTCAGGCGCGCCATTATGCACCAGCCTTAGCGGTCCTGGCAGCCTCTGCCGCCTCTGCCTCAGCACGCAGCAGACGGGCCGGGGCGACCTCGTCGAAGTCCAGCCCACGGCGGGCGGCAACGGCACGAGGCTCCTCGAGCTGCTGCAGCGCCGTCACGGTCGCGTGCACGATGTTGATGGTGTTCGACGAACCGAGCGACTTGCTCAGCACGTCGTGGATGCCTGCACACTCCAGCACGGCACGCACCGGTCCACCGGCGATAACACCGGTACCGGCGGCGGCCGGACGCAGGAGCACGACACCGGCAGCGGCCTCGCCCTGCACCGGGTGCGGGATCGTGTTGCCGACGCGCGGAACGCGGAAGAAGTTCTTCTTCGCCTCCTCGACGCCCTTCGAGATCGCCAGCGGCACCTCACGGGCCTTGCCGTAGCCGACTCCGACCACACCGTTGCCGTCGCCCACCACGACCAGCGCGGTGAAGCTGAAGCGGCGACCACCCTTGACCACCTTCGAGACGCGGTTGATGGTCACCACGCGCTCGAGGAACTGGCTCTTGTCCGCGTCCCGGCTGCCGCGATCGCGGCCCTGGTTGCGGTCACGGCCACCACGGCGGCCGTCGCGACCGTCGCGGGCGTCGCGACTGGTGGTGTCGGTGCCGGCCGCGGTCTCCACGGGCTTCTCCGCAGTCGTCTGCTCGGCGGCCACGTCCTGCTCCTTCTTGTTGTCGTTCTGGACGTCACTCACAGGTTCAGCCCACCTTCCCGGGCGCCCTCGGCGATCGCCGCGACTCGACCCGCGTACTTGTTGCCGCCACGGTCGAACACGACCTCCTCGACGCCGGCCTGCTTGGCGCGCTCGGCGACCAGCTCGCCGACCTTGCGGGCCTTGGCGGTCTTGTCACCGTCGAACCCGCGCAGGTCCGCCTCGAGGGTCGAGGCGGAGGCGACCGTGTGGCCCTTGGAGTCGTCCACGACCTGCACGAAGACGTGCCGCGCGGAGCGGGTCACGACCAGACGCGGACGTTCCTGGGTGCCTACGATCTTCTTGCGAAGCCGCGCGTGCCGGCGGTCGCGTGCCGCTGACTTGGCTCTAACGCTCATGCTTACTTACCAGCCTTTCCGGCCTTGCGACGGACGACCTCGCCTGCGTAGCGGATGCCCTTGCCCTTGTACGGTTCCGGCTTCTTGATCTTGCGGATGTTCGCGGCGGCCTCGCCGACGGCCTGCTTGTCGATGCCGGCGACGGTGACCTTGTTGTTGCCCTCGACGGTCAGCGTGATGCCGGCCGGCGGCTCGACGGTCACCGGGTGCGAGAAACCGAGCGCGAACTCGATGGACGAGCCCTTCTGCGCGACGCGGTAACCCGTTCCGACGATCTCGAGGCCCTTCGAGTAGCCCTGGGTGACGCCGATGATCTGGTTGTTGATCAGCGTGCGGGTGAGGCCGTGCAGCGAACGCGAGTTTCGCTCGTCATCCGGACGGGTGACGAGAACCTGGTTCTCCTCGAGCTTCACCTGGATGGGCTGTGCCACGGTGAGCGACAGCTCGCCCTTGGGGCCCTTGACGGTCACATCCTGGCCGTCGATCTTGACGTCGACGCCTGCCGGGATGTCGATGGGGAGTCTTCCGATTCGGGACATCTCGCTACCACACGTAGGCGAGGACTTCCCCGCCGACGCCCTTCTTCTCGGCCTCGCGGTCGGTGAGAAGACCGGAGGAGGTGGACAGGATGGCGACGCCGAGTCCGCCGAGCACACGGGGCAGCTCGGTCGACTTCGCGTACACGCGCAGTCCCGGCTTGGAGACGCGCTTGATGCCCGCGATCGAACGCTCGCGGTTCGGGCCGAACTTGAGGTTCAGCGTGAGGGTCTGCCCGACGCGCGCGTCTGCGACGTTCCAGTCGGAGATGTAGCCCTCGTTCTTGAGGATCTCGGCGATGTGAGCCTTGAGCTTCGAGCTCGGCATCGACACGGTGTCGTGGTACGCCGAATTCGCGTTGCGCAGTCTGGTCAGCATGTCTGCGACCGGATCTGTCATGGTCATGGGTTGTTTCCTTCGTTCACCTGGTTTCGCTGCCCTTTACAAGAACAGCGACCATCGATGGTCCGTCACGGCCGGGCGGCCGCACGGTGGGTGGGTGTTACTGGTCGTTCGACTTGAACGGGAAGCCGAGCGCCTTCAGCAGCGCGCGACCCTCGTCATCCGTCTTCGCGGTGGTGACGACGGTGATGTCGAAGCCGCGGGGACGGTCGATCTTGTCCTGGTTGATCTCGTGGAAGATCGATTGCTCCTGCACGCCGAACGTGTAGTTGCCATGGCCGTCGAACTGACGGTCGGACAGACCGCGGAAGTCGCGGATGCGCGGCAGCGCAAGAGCGAGCAGGCGGTCCAGGAACTCCCACGCACGGTCGCCGCGCAGCGTGACGTGCGCGCCGATCGGCTGTCCCTCGCGCAGCTTGAACTGCGCGATCGACTTGCGGGCCTTCGTGACCTGCGGCTTCTGGCCGGTGATCTTGGTGAGGTCGGCGACCGCACCGTCGATGATCTTGCCGTCGCGGGCGGCCTCGCCGACACCGGTGTTCACGACGATCTTGACCAGACCGGGGATCTCGTGAACGTTGCCGTAGCCGAACTGCTCCTTGAGCTGCGGCGCGATCTCGTTCTTGTACTTCTGCTTCAGGCGCGGCTGGATCTTGCCAGCCGGCGCAGCAGTTGCGGTGTCGGTCATTACAGGTCCTTACCTGACTTCTTGGCGTAGCGGACGCGCACGGTCTTGGTGCGGCCGTCCTTCGTCACCTTCTCCTCGCGGAAGCCGACGCGGGTCGGCTTCTTCGTCTCGGGGTCCACCAGCGCCACGTTCGACACGTGGATCGGCGCCTCGTGCGTCTCGAGACCACCGGTCTTGGAGCCGCGCTGGGTCTGGCCGACCTTGACGTGCTTGGTGACGTAGTTCACGCCCTCGACCACGACGCGGTCCTGGTCGACGAGCACCTCGATGACCTTGCCCTGCTTGCCGCGGTCTCCGCCGCGCGCCTGGCTCGGGCCCGAGATGACCTGCACCAGGTCGCCCTTCTTGATGTTCGCCATGGATCAGATCACCTCCGGCGCCAGCGAGATGATCTTCATGAACTTCTTGTCGCGGAGCTCGCGACCGACCGGCCCGAAGATGCGGGTGCCGCGCGGGTCGCCGTCGTTCTTCAAGATCACTGCGGCGTTCTCATCGAACTTGATGTACGAGCCGTCAGCGCGGCGCGTGTTCTTCTTGGTGCGCACGATGACCGCCTTGACGACATCGCCCTTCTTGACGTTGCCGCCGGGGATGGCATCCTTCACGGTCGCCACGATCGTGTCGCCGAGACCGGCGTAGCGACGGCTCGAGCCACCGAGAACGCGGATCGTCAGCAACTCCTTGGCGCCCGTGTTGTCGGCGACCTTGAGTCGGGATTCCTGCTGAATCACTTCTTACAACTCCTTGTCACAAGTAAGCCGGCAGGCCTACTTGGCCTTCTCGAGGATCTCGACCAGGCGCCAGCGCTTCGTGGCGCTGTACGGGCGGGTCTCGTTGATGATGACGAGGTCGCCGATGCCGGCGGTGTTGTTCTCGTCGTGTGCCTTCACCTTGTTGGTGCGGCGGATGACCTTGCCGTACAGCGGGTGCTTCACGCGGTCCTCGACCTCGACGACGATGGTCTTGTCCATCTTGTCGCTGACGACGTAACCACGACGGGACTTGCGGTAACCGCGGGCGCCCGCCTCCTTGACGTCGTGCTCGGCGTGCTCGTGGCCGGCGGTCTCCGCCTGGGCCTTCTCGGCCGATGCCTTGGTGGCTGCCATTACTCCGCCTCCTCCTTCGTCTCGGCCTCTGCCTCAGCGGCTGAAGCCTTCTTGCTGCTCTTCTTGGCGGCCTTGGCGGGAACCTCGACCGGCGCCGGCGTCGCACGGATGCCGAGCTCACGCTCACGGATGACCGTGTAGATGCGGGCGATGTCGCGCTTGACGGCGCGCAGGCGGCCGTGGCTCTCGAGCTGGCCGGTGGCCGACTGGAAGCGCAGGTTGAACAGCTCTTCCTTGGCCTTCTTCAGTTCATCGACGAGCTTCTCGTCGTCGAAGGTGTCGAGCTCCGCGGGAGCGAGCTCCTTGGATCCGATCGCCATTACGCGTCGCCCTCCTCGCGCTTGATGATGCGTGCCTTGAGGGGCAGCTTGTGGATGGCACGGGTGAGTGCCTCGCGGGCCAGCGTCTCGTTGACGCCGGCGACCTCGAAGAGCACACGGCCCGGCTTGACATTGGCGACCCACCACTCCGGGGAGCCCTTACCGGAACCCATGCGGGTCTCGGCCGGCTTCTTCGTGAGCGGACGGTCGGGGTAGATGTTGATCCACACCTTGCCGCCACGCTTGATGTGACGCGTCATGGCGATACGAGCGGACTCGATCTGACGGTTCGTCACGTAAGCGGGCGTGAGGGCCTGGATGCCGAACTCGCCGAAGGTGACCTTCGTGCCACCGGTCGCCTGGCCGCTACGGCCGGGGTGGTGCTGCTTGCGGTGCTTGACTCTGCGGGGAATCAACATGGTTATGCACTGGCTCCTTCTGCCGCGGGGGCCTCGGCCGCAGCGCGGGGCGCACGGCGCGGGCGGTCGCTGCGGTCGGGGCGGCCGGACTTGGCGGCAGCCTGCTCGCGCGCGAGTTCCTTGTTCGTGATGTCGCCCTTGTAGATCCAGACCTTCACGCCGATGCGGCCGAAGGTGGTCTTGGCCTCGTAGAACCCGTAGTCGATGTTCGCGCGCAGCGTGTGCAGCGGCACACGACCCTCGCGGTAGAACTCCGACCGGCTCATCTCGGCGCCGCCGAGGCGACCGGAGACCTGGATGCGAACACCCTTGGCGCCGGCGCGCTGCGCGCCCTGCAGGCCCTTGCGCATCGCACGGCGGAACGCCACGCGAGCGGAGAGCTGCTCGGCGATGCCCTGGGCGACGAGCTGGGCATCCGCCTCGGGGTTCTTCACCTCGAGGATGTTCAGCTGGATCTGCTTGCCGGTGAGCTTCTCGAGGTCGGCGCGGATGCGCTCCGCCTCGGCGCCACGGCGGCCGATCACGATGCCGGGGCGTGCGGTGTGGATGTCCACGCGCACGCGGTCACGGGTGCGCTCGATCTCGATGCGCGAGACGCCGGCCCGGTCGAGCTGCGTCTGCAGCAGCTTGCGGATCTTGACGTCCTCGGCGATGTAGTCGGCGTAACGCTGACCGGGCTTCGTCGAGTCGGAGAACCAGCGCGACACGTGGTCCGTGGTGATTCCCAGACGGAAGCCGTAGGGGTTGACCTTCTGACCCATTACTTCGTCCCCTCGTCAGGTGTGGCCAGCACGACGGTGATGTGGCTGGTGCGCTTGTTGATGCGGAACGCGCGGCCCTGTGCGCGGGGCTGGAAACGCTTCAGCGTGGTGCCCTCGTCGACGAAGGCGCGGCTCACGTAGAGGTCCCGCTCGTCCAGGTACTGGTTCGTGGCGTCGGCCTTGACCCTGGCATTCGCGATCGCGGATGCCACGAGCTTGTAGACCGGCTCGCTCGCGCCCTGAGGTGCGAACTTCAGGATGGCCAGGGCCTCCTGAGCCTGCTTGCCGCGGATCAGATCGACGACGCGACGAGCCTTCTGAGGCGTAACGCGGATGTGTCGCACACGTGCGATCGACTCCACCATGTCTTTCTCCTCCTCTTGTCGCCGACTAGCGGCGACGACCCTTCTTGTCGTCCTTCACGTGTCCCCGGAAGGTGCGGGTCGGGGCGAACTCCCCGAGCTTGTGGCCGACCATCGTCTCGGTGACGAAGACCGGGATGTGCTTGCGGCCGTCGTGCACGGCGATCGTGTGGCCGAGCATGGCCGGCACGATCATCGAGCGACGCGACCACGTCTTGATGACGTTCTTGCTGCCGGACTCGTTCGCGCGGACCACCTTGGTAAGCAGGTGCTCGTCGACGAAGGGGCCCTTCTTGAGACTGCGAGGCATCTTCTTCTAACTCCTACTTGCGCTTCTTGCCAGCGGTGCGGCGGCGGACGATCAGCTTGTCGCTTTCCTTGTTCGGGTGGCGCGTGCGGCCTTCCTTCTGACCCCACGGGCTGACCGGGTGGCGACCACCGGAGGTCTTGCCCTCACCACCACCGTGCGGGTGGTCGATCGGGTTCATCGCGACACCGCGCACGGTCGGGCGGACGCCCTTCCAGCGCATGCGGCCGGCCTTGCCCCAGTTGATGTTCGACTGCTCGGCGTTGCCGACCTCGCCGATCGTGGCGCGGCAGCGGGCATCCACGTTCCGGATCTCACCGGAGGGCATGCGCAGC
>NZ_JBQCIE010000049.1:0-17169 GCF_051954055.1 Humibacter sp.
CGCCAGCGCCGACCGCCGTCTCGGCGGTCGGTTCGCGAATAATCCGGATGCGTACGGCACCACGAACGGCGACCCGGCGATCGTCTCCCCCGGTGGCTCCGGCCGCGGGCTGGGCTTCGCCGGCGCGAACTCCGACGTGCAGCTGGCTCTCGCCCCGCTGAACGTCGACGCGGTGCGGGCGTACCGCGCGAAGGTGACCGCGGAGGCGCAGGCGGCGGGACGGCAGGCATCCGACGTGAAGACGCTGTTCGTGTTCAAACCGGAGGTGGTCGCGAGCGAAGACGAGGCGCGCCGCGTGGTGGATGCCTCGCATCATCCCTCCGACGACGAGCTTCGCGCCGTGCTGCTCGGGCAGTCGAGCGACTCGGAGACGGACCTCACGGGACTCGACCTCGACGAACCGCTGGACCCCGCCGTGTTCGGCCCGCACGTCTCGCGCGGCACTATCAAGGGACTGCTCGGCAACGCACCGAGCTTCGACGCCCAGCCGTTGCGGGATCTGCTCGTCGCGAAGGCGCGCAAAGGCGCTGTCGCCGACCGCGAGGGATTCGTCGGCACCGCCGGCCAGCTCGCGGACTTCATCGAGGAGCTCGGAGAGGATGCCGGCAACGACGGCTTCATCTTCTCCGGAGACCTGCATCCGGTCACGGTGCACCGCATGCTCGACGACCTGGTGCCCGAGTTGCGGCGCCGAGGCATCCTGCGCACCTCGTACGCACAGGGCGGCCTGCGGGCGAACCTCACCGACTTCTGATGCGCCGCCTACTCCTGCCGGTTGAGTAGCGCCCGAAGGGCGCGTATCGAAACCATCCTTGGGCGGCCAGGGGTTTCGATACGCCCGCTTCGCTGGCTACTCAACCGGCGGAGCGCTCACCTGCCAGCGCGACGAGCGCGGCGCGGTTCGTGTCGTAGAGCGTCTCGTCGGTGACCATGCCGAGCTCGCGCATCCGCTTCACGAGCGGCAGGCGTGCCCGGCTGAAGGCCAGCGTCACGTCGTTGTCGTGCAGCCATCGCTTGAGCGCCTCGAACGTCTCCGCGGCGGTGACGTCGACATCCGTCACGGACTCCAGATCGAGCACCAGGTGCCTGATCGGCGGAGTCGTGCTGACCTGCACGGCGCGCTTGATGGCATCCGCGAACACGGTGCTGTTGGCGAAGAACAGCGGCGCCGCCATCCGGATGACCACCACGCCCGGCGCCGTCTCCTGGCCGCTCGGCGCTGGGTCGAGCAGCGAGTGGTGCGGGTTGTCATCCGCGGAGAGCACGTCGATCGCCGGTTTGGATGCCCGGCTCGCCAGGTTGATCAGGGCGAGCACGAACGACACGACGATGCCGGCGATGGCGCCCACGAATAGCGTCACCAGGAAGCACACCGCGCCGACGATGAACTCGAAGCGGTCCTGCTTCCAGAGCCGGGCGAAGTCCCGGATGCCCAGCAGCGGCAGCACGGCGACGCCCACGATGGCGCCGATCGCGGGCGACGGGATGTCCTCCAGCAGCGCGGTGCCGAACAGCAGGAGCAGCAGTGTGCCGACCGCGGTCACGATTGACGGCAGCTGCGTGCGCGAGCCCGCCTGGTCGACGGCCGCGGTGCGCGAGGTGGACGACCCGACGACGAAGCCGCCCGTCGCGCCGGCAGCGATGTTGCCGACGCCGAACGCGAAGAGATCCTGGTTCGGTTTCGTCTCGTAGCCGCGCTTCTCGCCGTAGCTGCGTGAGACGAGCAGTCCCTCGGCCATGGTGACCAGCAGCAGCGCGATCGCCGACGGCACGAGCTCGAGCCACGTCGTCCACGACAGGATCGGCCACGTCAGCTTCGGCGGCCCGGCGTCCACCTTGCCGAGAACGGAGACGCCGGCATCCTGCAGGTGGGTGACGACGACCACAACGGTGGCCACCACGAGCACGATGAGCGCCCACGGAACGATGCGCGCGATGCGCCTTCCGACCATCAGCACGATCACGGCGAGTACCGAGATCAGCACTGACCACCAGTTGAGCGTGGTGATGTGCCCGAACAGGTCGGCTACCTTGTCGACGAACTCCGCGCCGGAGTCGATCTTGACGCCGAGCATCTTGGCGATCTGGCTGACCAGGATGTCCAGCGCAAGGCCGCCGACGAAGCCAACCAGGATCGGCTTGGAGAGAAAGCTGGCGAGGAATCCGAGCCGGAACACCGAGGTGAGCAGGAAGAGCACGCCGCAGATGATGGCCTGCGCGAGCGCCATCGTGATGTAGTCCTTGCTGCCCGCCGCCGCCAGTCCGCCGATGGACGAGGCGACGAGCGCCGCCGCGGCCGCGTCGGGGGATGCCACGAGCTGGCGCGACGAGACCCGTTAGCGCGTAGATCGCGGCCGGCACGATCAGCGCGTAGAGCCCGGCCGTGGCGGGGAGCCCGGCGATCTGGGCATAGCCGATGTTCAGCGGCACGGCGATCGCGAGAAGCGTGACGCCGGCGAGCAGCTCGCGCAGCAGGTTGCGGCCGGTGAGTCCGGCCAGTGGCCGCACGATCGTCATCTGCTCCCCCTCGACTGCTACCGGGCACGCGGGCGCGAGGCAGCGCCCTTTCGCAACGTATGCGCGTGCGACGTGCGGGCATCCGGCGGCCCGAGGTTCTCGCCCGCTCCGGGCGAAGGCGCGCCGTCCGTACGCGCGTCGGACACAGACATCCGGGTGCTGTTAGCGTGCTGGTGGCAAGCATCCGTGATTCTGGGGGGATTCCGATGCGGTTGGGGCGTGCAGCGTCGGTCGTCGCGCTCGTCGTCATCGGCGTCGTCGGCATCACCGTTGCGCCGTTGCAGCAGAACCCGGTGGCGACGTCGCGGTACGCGTTCCTCGACGCGATGTCGTCGGGCAAACAGGATGCCTACCTGCAGAAGCATCCGGACGCCGCGGTCGGCCTGCTCAACCTGCACCCCGAGGCGAATGCCGCGGCGTGGCGGGACTTCCCGAAGGACCTCCGACACGACCTCGCCGAGACACTGCCATCGCTGATCGGCGGCATGGAGGGTGTCGACTACGCGTCCCGCGACGTCGCGAACCGCACGTGGCTGCGCTCGCTGATCGGGTCGGCGCAGCGTGCCGTGAAGAAGCATCCGTCGGATGCCGTCGCGCAGCAGAAGCTGAGATGCCTGCTCGCGATCAAGGCTGCCTTGAGGATCCACAAGCCGCACCGATACCTGGTGGACCTCACGAACGACCCGAAACCACTCGCCGCCATCGCCATCGGCAACCTCGACACCACACGCCTCGTGTCGTTCACCGTTCCCGGGATGGGCACCTATAGCGACGACATGCAGCTGTGGGCCCTGGGTGCGCAGAACCTGTACGACGCGCAGGGCGGGGCGGGCGCGACGAAGCAACGGGCGACGGTCGCGTGGATCGGCTACGTCACGCCGCCGCCCGGAATCGACGCGGCACTCGGCCAGTACGCGCACATCGGCGCGCAGAACCTGATCGAGGCGCTCGAGGGGTTCTGGGCGGTGCGCGACCCGAAGACACGGAGCGGGAAGTCGGCCAGCACGAAGGCCCGCGATACGATCACACTGAACGTCGTCGCGCACTCCTACGGCACGACGACGGCGGCAGATGCTCTCGCCGCGAAAGACCTGAACGTGTACTCCTTCGTGATGCTCGGCTCCGCGGGCATCGAGCAGAGCGTCGGATCTGCCCGGCAACTGCACGCCAAGCACGTCTACGCGGGCGAAGCGACCGGCGACACGGAAGCCCGCTGGGGACGTATCTCACGCATTGACCCGCGCTCGCCCTCGTTCGGCGCGATCCCGCTCGCGGTGGACGGCGATCCGAACAAGGACGAGCTGCCAGTCACGGGCCACGCGCCGATCCTGCACTCGGACTGGAATGACAACCCCATGTCGAGCGCATGGGCGAAGTTCACGAACGTCGACGAGTTCGCTCAGAAGTATCTCGATCACCTTCAGACATACGGCTACCTGGATGCCGGCACCGAGTCGATCGCGAACGTCGCCGCGGTCACGGTGCCGCCACATCACACCGACGCCCACGACGCGACGGTGTCGCCGTAGACCGCTGGTTGAGCCTGTCGAAACCAAGTACCGATCACACGAGAACTTCATCGAGGGAACATAAGGCTGGCGTCCAACAAGTGGTCAGACTAGATGTTGCAGTTGTCGCCCCTTCACCGGGCATTTCATCGGGCGGGTCTTACGGGCATCCCGGTCCCAACTGGTACGCGCTCACCGGTTCCGATGCTGGCGTGCACGGTGGGGGACCGGCTTGCGGGCGGGTAGCGGGACGCGGAAGAGCTGCTTGCTGGCCGGCGATCTTGGCGGCCTCATCCGGAAGGCGCGACTGCCCCGGCGGCCAGCTGACCGCACGCGGATCGATCCGTCTGGGCCGGTTGTGAACCTGATACGACTATGACGCCGATCCCTGTTCGGTCATAGTTGGATTACGCGGCTGGGCATCGCTCGAAGGACCCAGCATGTTGCAGTTCTGGAAAGAGAGTTCGACGGTGACTATCTCGGTGTCAGAGGGAAGCGATGCCAGCATATCCAGCTTCGAGGGCAGCATCACCATCGACGCCGCCGACCAAGACGCTGCAGCCCGCGCGATCTCCCATATCTACCGTTCGCCCCGGTCGCGCCGAATCTGGATGGTGATCCCGGGAGTGCTTCTGCTCGCCTGGCTCATGCTCTCGCCGTTGAAGCTCGTTGCTGCGTTCCTGCTGGCCTTCTACCTTGGAACGCTCACGACGGCGATCTATGTATGGACGCGGGCAGCCATCAATGCGCACCGCACACTGCCGGCCGCGGTGCGAGAACAATACCCGCTTGGAGAAGAACTCTCGCTCCGCGCCGACCCCGACGGATTCACCGTGACCAGCCCACAAGTCTCATCGCGCGTTGCGTGGACCATGATTTCCACCGTTCAGCGCATTGAAGGCGGTATTGTCCTCCGCGGCCGCTCAAAGCAGCCCTTGTTCATTTGGCCAGGTCGAGTCCTTACCGACGAAGCAGTGTCAGGTATGAACACCTGGGTAAAGGCGCGCTAACCCCTCGAGTGCCCACAGGCCGGTCCCGCGTCGCGCAGCCGGCCAGCAGTTCGTCGAGCTCTGCGCGATTGCGGATCCCTCACCGGGCACCAGATGGTGCGGTTCGGTTGTCGCGGCAGGTCCGCGATGATGAAGCATGAGCCAACGCGAGTTAGATGCAGCGATACAGACGTTCTACGCCGAGGTCTTCGATGAGGGTGTGCGGCTCACGACCCGGTCACCGCAGGGCCGCCTCGAGTTCGAGCGCACGCAGGCGATCGTGCGCGCCGCGACACCGGTCCCGGCGCGTGTGCTTGATGTGGGCGGAGCGACTGGCGTTCATGCGGCTGCATTCGCGGTCGCTGGTTACGAGGTCGTGCTGGTGGATCCGGTGGCGAGGCAGGTCGCGGCCGCAGCACGTATCGGCACTTTCGTGGCTCAGCTCGGTGATGCCAGGCAGCTCGACTTCCCCGATGACTCATTCGACGCGGTCCTGATGGCCGGACCGCTCTATCACCTGACCCATCGCAGCGAGCGTCTACAAGCGCTGGGTGAAGCACAGCGCGTATGCCGGCCGGGCGGATTTGTGCACGCGGCGGCCATCCCGCGCCTTGTCGCGTTCGCTGCAGCGGCGCTCGACCAGGACTTGCTCGTCAATTCGCTCGACGACTGGCTGGGGCTCCTACGGCACGGCACTCCGGTGCCCGCGCTCCGGTTTCCCGGCGGCCACTTCCACACCCCGGACGAGCTCCAGGACGAGATGACCGATGCGGGCATTCGCAACGTCACCGTCGTCGGTCTCGAGGGCCCAGCCGGCATCGCCCTTGAAACTGTTGCCGAGGTGACAGACGCCGACTACTCAGCCGCGCAGCAACTCGCGAGAACCTTCGCCCACACACCGGACATTCGCGACTTCAGCAACCATCTACTGGGTTCCGGACAAGCCTGACCACCACCGCAGCACACCCGTCGATGGGCTCAGTAGAGGATCCGCTTATGTGCGCTTCCACGTCGCGGGCGTTGCGCTCCTAAGCTGGGTGCCGGCGATCGGAGCCGAATTGTGGAAGAGGCGCTGGAGGGCGGCCATACAACGCCCGGTGTGGTGAAGAGCGGCGATAGCGTCCGCCGGCCACGTGGGCGCAGGTCGGTGTTCGCGGCGAAGGTGTTGCGAGAGCTGAACGCACGCGGCTACCGCTGGGCCCCGCGGTACTTGGGCATCGACGACCAGGGACGGGACGTCCTGTCGTTCGTGGAAGGCGCGACGACAAGCCATCCGTCGGAACGTGATGAGCGTTCGTACGCGGCCGTGGGTCGGATGCTCCGAGAGCTGCATGAGCTGACGCGCGGCAGCGAGCTTGCAGCTGGCGGCGAATGCGTCGTCCATGGCGACCCTGGCCCGTTCAACGTGGTGATGCGTCGCGGCATGCCGGTAGCGCTCATCGACTGGGACGCAGCCCATGCCGGCGATCCGCTCACGGATGTCGGTTACGCCGGCTGGACGTGGTGCATCCAAGCAGTCGGGGGTGTGCCGGTGGCGGACCAGGCGAGAAGGCTTAGCGAGCTCGTCGGCGGATACGGCGCCGCGTTGCCGCCGGACACCGTGCTCGCTGCCATCGAGCGGGCGCAGTTGCATATCGTTCAGGTCGAGCAGGGAAACGCAGACGACCCGGGTTTGAGCGACACTCGCCGAGCGCACGCACGAGCCGCGGTCGATTGGGCGACAAACGATCACCGCGTTCTTGAAGTGAATCGCAATCTCTTTCGCCAAGCGCTCTGACCACATCACACCCAAGCACGTTTGGGGATCCCGCTACGGGCACCCGGAGCAGGCGGCGCGGCATAGGACTTGAAGCCCGGGGTGGAGTCGCCGAACCCAAGCTCCGATCGAACCGGTGGTTCGACGGCTGTCCTGCGGCAGTGGAACGATGTCGCGGAGAACCGGGAGGTGAACTTCGTCATCTCGTGGCAAGTTAGGGACATGAGGTTCGGGGAAGTGGCGGCGCGAATAAATGGCTTCAGCACGCCATTTGGCGGGGTGTCTTGGGTTCCTCCAACGGTCGACATTGATGTGGCTCGGCAAGTGATCGCTCATGTGGAGTCCAAGCGGGTCCTGTTCTCGACATACTCGAACGAGGTACCGGAGCACTGTGTCGCGTCAGTGCTCGATATCCGTTCCTTCTTGACGGAACAAATCTCGAAGGGTGGGATCAGCGACAAATTGGACCAAACGCTGCGGCTGATGCGGCGGCAGTGCTTGAGGTTCTTAGATCGAGTCGGCGCGACCGAAACTTCGGTGGACGCGAACGCGCACGGCAGAACTCTCTTTCGGGAACCGCGCTGGCACATGCACGATTACTGGTTTGGCGAAGCGCTCGGTGAGCTGCGAGGCGGTATGGCTCTCCAGATTTGCACCATTGCTGTTGGGTACCGCCTGGACGTTGAAGACGATCTAGCGAGCATCCTTCCTCCCCCGGAAGACTGAATATCCGAATGGAACTGGGTCAACTTGGGGAACATCGGGCGGCCGCACTTGATGAGCGGGCTCGATCTGCGCGGCGATTGCTGGCGGCACAACTGGGCGCGGAGCTAAAACAGGCGGGCGAGAAACTTCATGTGGTCGGCTGGATCGTGGGTCCCGGAAGGGTCTACGGAACCTCGCCTTTCGGCAATGGGGACGATGGGTTGGTTGAGCTGGCCTATGTGGCTCAAGCCTCAGGCGAACTCGTGCGTGGCACCGTTCAGTCGCTAGAGCAGCACAACCTCTACTCGGGCGCGGCCCTTATCCGGCAGCTGGTGGAGATGGAGTACCTCGTGTGGTCGTTCGGAGAGCGATCGGACACTTGGGGAGATTGGCTCCGATCGAGTCAGGAAGAGCGGCGGCAGAGCTGGCAACCTGGACATCTCCGGAAAGCCTCAGATGGCCACTTCAATGAGACCGAGTATGGGAAGCATTGCGAGCTCGGTGGACATCCAACTCCTCCAGGGATCCGGGCCCTACTTGGCGCGGTTGTTGCTCGCGACGTGATGGCTGAGCTTCTGTGGTCGGAGCTCTGCCAGCACGGCGAACGAATCTGGACTCGCCTTCTCGCAGCATCCGAGGCCCACGTGAGTCCGTTGCCCAACATCCAACTGGGGATCGAAGCCGCCCTCAAGGAGTGGCGCTCTAGCGATCACCTGGCGGCTGACCTTTCTGGAGGGCGATCAGCCTAGGTGCCCAGCAACTTTCCTAGTCGGTGCGCGAGCCCGAGCCGAGCGGAGGCGGTGCCGTCAAGAACATGGCGACCCGCCCGTAGAGGGGCCGGTCATCGCACGCAACCGGATCCGCTATAGGGCATGCGGGTTCGGCGGTGCGCACTCGCGTCTCGTCTCCGCACGCCGGGCAGTATGAGGTGGTGTACGTCAGGTTCGAAGCAGCGGAGATGAACTCGCACGGCTTTGCCCGTGGCGTGTTTGCACTAGCCAATGGTCTCGCCCATTCCGGCGCGCCAACCAACTCCGGCGCCGCGTTGGGACTGTCCAAGCCCGCGTAGTAGGTTTCTTCCCACTCCTGCATCGCCACTCGCAGATCCTGCGGTATTCGGGCGCTGTCGTAGTCGAAGGGGCCCATCGTGAACCATATGATCGTGCCGGCGTAATCGGGAAACACGCGGACAGTCGTCGACAGATATCGAGTGAGCTCGCGCATGCTCGGACTCTATTCGTAGAAGCTCCACCGCGCTGCACATCGATGGTCGGCCCCTGGCATACCCGTACTCAGTGCCCGCTGGAGGATCCGCTACCGGGCCGTCGCGGGCCTCCTGGGTCGGCCTCCCGCGCCGATGTGAAGCATCCCCGGACGCGCGGTGTCATCATGAGGACGATGCGAAATGAACGGCTGATCCCGAGGCGCACTCCCGAGTCGCGCGCCGTGGTCGAGAGGGTTCAGCTCGTCATGGACCTGACCTCACGCCTGAACGTGTTGCGGCACAACGACATCGACGGGCGCACGGCCCTTCTCAGTGAGATCCTCGGGCGGCCCGTACCCGAGACGCTCACCATCTACCCGCCGTTCTACTGCGACTACGGCCTGGGCCTCGAGTTCGGCGATCGCGTGTTCGTGAACCAGAACTGCGCGTTCTACGACCTCGGCGGAATCACCATCGGCGACCGCACCATGATCGGACCCGGCGTCACGCTCAGCACCGCGGGGCACCCGGTCGAGCCTGCGGAGCGGTTCGACGGCATCACTGTTGCGCCCATCGTGATCGAGTCCAATGTGTGGATCGGCGCGAACGCTACCGTGACCCCCGGAGTGCGGATCGGCTCCGGCTCCGTCATCGCAGCAGGCGCCGTCGTTGCAAAAGACGTCCCGGACAACTGCGTTGTCAGCAGCAACGGATACATCAAGCGCCGCGACCTCACCCCAGCGCCCTAGCGATCCCGTCGCCTACCCCACCTCGTCCGGCGTCTCCGGCGCAGGTTCGTGCGGCCGCGCCGACCACACGGCGCCGATGCTCGCCCCGATCACGAGCAGCACGGCGACCACCCCGACCCAGGTGAACCGCTGGCCGAGCAGCACGAGCCCGGCGAGCGCTGCGGTCGCGGGTGCCAGGCTCATCAGCGTCGCGAACGTCGAAGCGTGCAGGTGCCGCAGCGCGAGCAGTTCCAGCCCGTACGGAATCGTGGACGACAGCAGCGCCACCGCCGCACCGAGCAGCAGCACCTCGGGTCGCAGCAGGGCCGAGCCCGCCGAGACGATCCCGAACGGTGCCGACGCGATGGCGCCGATCGTCATCGCGATCGCCAATCCGTCGAACTTGGCGAACCGTCGCCCTGTCTGGCGGGACAGCAGGATGTAGAACGCCCACGACGTTCCGGCACCCGCCGCGAACAGAACACCGACGAGGTCGAGGTGACCGAAGCTGCCGTCGCCGAGCAGCACGACGCCGATCGCGGCGAGCCCCGCCCACAGCCACGCAAGAGCCTTGCGCGCCGCCACCACCGAGAGCACGAGAGGGCCGAGCACCTCGATGGTGACCGCGGCGCCGAGCGGAATGCGGTCTAGCGACAGGTAGAACAAGCCGTTCATCAGGGCGAGCACGAGGCCGAAGCCGGCAACGGTCATCCAGGAGCCGAGACGGATGCCCCGCAAACGCGGCCGGGCGATCGGCAGCAGGATCGCGGCAGAGAACAGCACCCGCAGAAAGACCATGCCGAGCGAGCCGACCTGCGGGAACAGCAGCACCGCGATGGATGCCCCCACCTCCTGGCACACCAGCCCGGCCACGACGAGCGCCGCATACCGCGCGCCGCCGGAGGCCGTGCCGCCCGCGGTCAGGTCACCGGATGCCGCACCACCGGTCGCGCCCTCGCTGGTCACTTCGCGGGCTCGTCGCCGGCATCCGCTTGCCAGACGCGCGTGCCGCTCGGCGGCTCCTCGCGGAGTCGTCGGACCGCGGCGACGAAAGGGGCCATGCTCTGCGAGTCGGCCCGGTAGCGGTGCGCCGTGCGGGAGATCGTGATGGTGACGATGTCGACGTCCGCCCCGGTTGTGACATCCGTCTCGACGTCGCCGTCGATGAGCACGAAGTCCGGTGCGTCGTGCGGGTCGCCTGAGGCGAACACGAGCCACTCCTCGGTGAGGCCGAGCTCGCCATCCACCCACCGGCCCTCGCGCAGAGCGGATGCCGCCACCGGCTCCGTCACCAGGAACTGGTTGCGCGGCAGCAACTGCTCGACGTGCACGCGTCGCACCGGCTCGCTCACTGCGGCTCCATCATTCGCGCCCCATCGGCTCCAGCACGGACCAGTCCGCAGGAAGCGGTTGGGCGTCCCATTCACGCTGCGGGGTCCACGCGGACCAGTCGGCGCTGAACGGCCACTCGTTCGCACTCGCCATCGCCGTGACGCGGTCGGTGGAGCGACGCGTCAGCTCGGCCTGCTCCGCGGAGATCGTGCCGACACTCACGCACCACTCGAGCTCGTCGGCATCCTTCACCCGGACCGCGCGCTCCTCGCCGCTGATCACCAGGTCGAGCACCCAGTCCTCGGTGTCGTAGCCGAGCCGGGTGCGAACCCATGGCCGCTCGAAGTTCACATAGAAGTAGGGAGACCACACGCCGCCGCGGTCCACCCAGCGCCACACTGACCACGGCTCGCCCCAGGCGTGCACGAAGACCACGCCGTCGCCGTGCCACTCGCGCTCGGAGTGCGTGCCGTCCCAACCGCCGCGCACCAGGTTGCGCGCACGCGGACCCCCTCGCTCGCCGTTGCGCTCCTTGTGCACCGTCTTCGGCGGCTGGTACAGCACGGCGTGCCGGTCATCGTCAGCGATCACCCGCGCCGTGTGCGCATAGCCGACGTGACGCTCGTGGTGTCCGGGGTCGACCTCGGCGACGTTGCGCAGCACGATCACGTCACCGAAGGACCAGGGTTCGTGCCGCGCCACCTACGAAAGCCTACGTGCTCGCCCCCGGCGAACGCCCGGGTCAGGATCCCGAGCGCACCACCGCGACGCCGAGCGGTGCCAGCGTGAGCGCATCCACGACCGCCGCACCCGTCAGCAACTCGTGCCCGGCGAACGGCAGCGAGACGGTGGCGTCATCCGTCTCCGAGTGGTTCACGGCGAACAGGAACCGGGCCTCCGCCGACTCCCGCATCGTGATCTCGACGTCGGCCGGCGCATCCGGCACCAGCGGCGGAATGCCCGCCCGAGCCGCCTCGCCGTTCAGCAGCCTGGCAAGAGCGGATGCCTCCAGCCGCGTACCGATGTACAGCACGCGTCCGTCGCCTACCGCGTTCTCCAGCATCGCGGCACGGCCCTCCAGCAGACCCGTCGTGTACACGGCGCGCACCGAGGCGGACTCGGCGTGCAGGCTGTCCTGCCACCAGTCGGCGGTCGTGACGACGTCGAGGTCGCCGAGCGACACCCCGTACGACTCGAGGTCGCCGAGCGACACCCCGAACGACTCGCCGTCGCCGAACGACACCCCGAACGACTCGCCGTCGCGGGCCGGCCAGTACTCGTCGATGTACCCGCCGATGAGCTCGCGCAGTCCGCCCGGATACGCCGGTTGCCGCACGTTGTTGCTCTCGTCCACCACGCCGGAGAAGAACGAGCACACGACAACACCGCCGGCCGAGACGTACTCGGTGAGCGCCTCGACGAAGCGGTCGGTGACGAGGTAGGCGTTCGGAACCACGATCATCCGGTAGCCCGAGAGATCGGAGTCGAACGAGACGACGTCCACGGCGTGGTGCGCCTCCAACAGCGGCCGGTAGTGGTCCAGCACGAGCTGCGGGTAGTCGAAGTCGTTGCGGGGGAGGCCGTGCGTCTCGGTGAGCGCCCACCAGGCATCCCAGTCGAAGAGCACGGCGATGTCCGCGTGCGATCCGGCGCCGAGTGCACCCTGGATGAGCGGCAGCTCGTTGCCGAGGCGCTCGACCTCGCGCCAGGTACGGGATGCGGTGCCCGAGTGCGGCAGCATCGCCGAGTGGAACCGCTCGTGGCCGCCGCGGCTCGCCCGCCACTGGAAGTACAGCACCGTGTCCGAGCCGTGCGCGATCGCCTGGAACGAGCCGGCCCGCATCAGGCCAGGCCGCTTCACGTTGTTCACCTTCCACTGCGAGACCGCGCTCGCCGCCTGCTCCATGAGCACCCACGGCTCGCCCTTGAGCGAGCGCATGAGATCGAAGTTCAACGCCGCAGCGACCCACGAATCGGCCTCGCCGGGGTTCGGGTAGATGTCGAGCGCGACGGCGTCCTCCTGCCGAGCCCACGCCCAGTAGTCGGCGTTGCGGTAGAACCGCATGAAATTCGTGACGATCGGGATGTCGTCGCGGAACTTTCGAACGATGTCGCGCTCCGCGACGAAGCACTCGAGCAGAGCGTCCGAGACGAAACGCTTGAAGTCCAGCTGTCTGGCCGGGTTCATCCAGGAGCGGGGAACCGCCGGAACATCCACCTGCTCCCAGTCCGTGTACCGCTGGCTCCAGAACCGCGTGTACCAGGCGTCGTTGAGGGCATCCAGCGACCCATAGCGGCGCCGCAGCCAGCCGCGGAACGCCACGGAGCTCTGCTCGTTGTACGCCGTCGGGCCGTACTCGTTGCTGATGTGCCACATCGCCAGCGCCGGATGCCCCGAGTAACGTTCCGCGAGCGCCCGCGTGATGATCGCGGCCCGCTCCCGGTACACCGGCGACGACGGGTCGTAGTGCAGCCGGTTGCCGAAGCCGAACGTCTCGCCGTCCGCCATCACCGGCAGCGTCTCCGGGAACTGCTTCGACAGCCAGACCGGCGGCGCCATTGTCGGGGTGGCCAGGTCGACCGCGATGCCCGCTTCGTGCAGCAGGTCCATCACCTCGTCCATCCACTCGAACGTGAAGACGTCCGGCTTCGGCTCCAGGGACGCCCACGCGAAGACGCCGAGCGTCACGAGGTTCACACCGGCTCGCCGCATGAGCTCGACATCCTCATTCCACGTGGCGCGATCCCACTGCTCCGGGTTGTAGTCACCGCCGAACGCGAAGCCGCCGAGCCGGGCCCGCAGGCCGTCCATGCGCACCCGGCTCTGCTGCGGATCCACCGCGTCGTCGTGTGTCATGAGGTGAACTCCTCGGTCAGGCGGCGTACGAGCGGGCGGGATGCGATCACGGTGAGGAGCGCGAACGGCGCGACGAGGATGCCCGCAGCGGCCTCGCTCCCGACGTAGACGAGTGCACCGGCACCGAGCAGCAGGAGTACGGCGCCGAGAAGCCAGCGCGGCGTGTGGGCGAGCCCGTACGCCGCGAGGCGCATCGCGTCGCGGAGCCGGAACGAGAAGAACGCGACGATCACGAGCACCGTGCTGCCCCAGAGCAGCGCGCCGGCGCCGAGCGCCACGAGCAGCCAGTACACCGGGGCGGGCAGGCCGGCGCTCGACGTGAGGTCGAGCGCCAGCACCACCAGTAGCGCGAAGTACGGCGCCCAGAACAGGAGGGTCTGCCTCCAGCCCAGCCGGTACCCCCGCAGGAAGAGCCGGAAGGGTTCGATGTCGCGCTCCGCCGCGTACGCCCGCATCGTGTAGAGCGCGGCCACCCACGCCGGTCCGATCGAGAAGCCGCACACGGCGACCAGAACGGGACCGCCGATCGCGATCATCGGTGCCAGGAAGACCGCCGCGATGAACGGCGCGGTGGCGATGAGGAACGCAGCAGTGGTGCCGAGCAGGCCGTAGGCCGCGAGCATCCAGCGGAACCACGGCCTGGCGAACACGTCACGTGTCGCGCCCGGATCTCTGGTCGTCATCTGGCGGGCATCCCTTCCCGGTCTCTGACTAGGAGCCCATCTTCTTCTGCAGCTTCGCGTAGTACCTGTTCGCGTTGTCGACGTAGGTCTGCATGCCCTTGCTCTTCAGCGAGGAGATATAGGCATCCCACTGGTCGAAGTCCTGCTTGCCGAGGATGAAGTTCAGCGTCGCGGTGTTCGCGGCGTCGATCAGCGCGGTCTGCTGCAGCGTGGCCTGCTGCAGCTGCGTTGGCGTGTACGGCACGGCGGGCGCCGGCGGCACCTGCTTGTACGACGACATGATCTTCTGCCACGCGAGCTCCTCGGGAGGCATCGTCGAGTCGACGATCTTCGTCGTGCCGCCATACATGAAGTTGCCGCAGGAGAAGCCCAGGTCGTTGCGGATGTCGGTCTTCGCGTTCGGGTCGCCGAAGCCGTATGCCGACAGCTTGTAGCCGGGCAGCAGCTCGTACTTGCCGTCCTTCACCTCGAAGGTCTTGCCCTCGACGCCCCACTTCAGGAATACCTGGGCGTCGTCCGAGTACCAGAGCCAGTCGATGAACTGCAGCAGCGCCTGGAAGTCCGACTTCTTGGCGGCATCCGTCGACACCATGATGCCGTTCTCGAGCCGGGAGCCGCCCACGACCTTGCCCTTCGGCCCGGCCGGATTCGGCAGCTTCGCGATCTTGAACGCGCCGGCGCCGAGGTTCTTCTCCATCTGCGTGCGGGAGAGCACGAGGGTCTGGGCGTTCACGTTGATGAAGTACGAACGACCGGTCTCGAACTTCGCGGTGGCCTGGTCATCCGACTGCGTGAAGCTCTCCGGATCCATCAGCCCGTCCTTCACCAGTCCGGCGAAGTACTTCAGCAGGTCCTTGAACTGGTTCGACGCAGGGGCGAACGAGAACTTCTGCGACTTGGTGTCGAACTGCAGGCCGTTGCCGATGCCCCAGTTCGGGCCGGCCATGGTGCCCCACGTCACCGCGGCGAGGTTGAGCGTGCTCGCCCCGAGCCACCGGTCCGAGAACGGGTACTGCACCTCAGGATGCTTCTGCTTGACCTTCTTCAGCACGTCGCGGAACTCGTCCCACGTGGTCGGGGTGTCGATGCCGTCGGCCTCGAGGATGTCGGTGCGACCGCCGATCGTGTAGTCGACGAACAGGGTCTGGTGCAGGCCGGGGAACACGTAGAACTTCCCGTCGGCCTGGCGGATGGTGGCGAGGTCGGGGTCGAGCTTCCACTTCTTCACCTTGTCGGTGAAGTTCGGCATGTACTGGGTGTAGTCGCTGGCCGCGATGATCGCGCCGCCGCCGACGAACTGCGTCTCCTGGCCAGGGTAGGTCTTGGCGATCACGTCCGGCGCGTTGCCCGAGTTGATCAGCAGGGCGCGCTTCGTCGTGTAGTCGGCATAAGGCACGATCGTCGGCTTGAACGTGACGTTGGTCTTCTCGGCGATGTCCTGCCAGATCTCCCACGACGACTTCTCGGGGTACGCCGGGTTGTCCTGGAACAGCAGGGAGACCGTCAGAGGCGTCGTCGCCTTGAACTGCTCGTTGACACCGAGCGACTTCATGGCGCCCTTCGACTTGCCGGAGAACGCGTCCTTCGTCGACGAGGAGTCGTCCGATGAGCATCCGGCGAGCAGCCCGACGGTGATGCCCGCCAGGCCGAGCGCAAGCACGTTGCGCCGTGAGATTTCCGTGGTCATGGCTGTGAACCTCCAGTGATCGTTGCGGGTGGGGTGGAACGAGAGACGGCGCGATGGATGCCGCGTGCAGGCATCCGCTTGTTCAGCCCTTGACGGAGCCGAGCATCACGCCCGAGACGAAGTAGCGCTGGATGAAGGGGTAGACGCAGAGGATCGGCAGCACCGTGAGCACCATGGTGACGGCCTTGATGTTGGCGCTGATCTGGGTGAGGTCGCTGGCCGCGTTAGCCCCGGATGTCTGTGCGCTGCTCGCCCCGGCGATCAGATTGCGCAGGTAGATGGTGACCGGGAACAGGTTCGAGTGGTCCAGGTAGATGAACGCCTGGAACCAGGAGTTCCAGTTCGTGACCGCGTAGAACAACACCATGGTGGCCAGCACGGCCTTGGAGAGCGGCAGCACGATGCGCCACAGCGTGCCGTAGGTGCTGAGCCCGTCGATCTCGGCCGCCTCTTCGAGCTCACGAGGCATGTTCTCGAAGAACGACTTCATGATCAGCACGTTGTAGACGCTGATCGCGTTGGGGATGACGATCGCCCAGATGGTGTTCGTCATGTGCAGCCCGTTGACCAGCACGTAGTTCGGGATCAGTCCGCCGGAGAAGAACATCGTCACGACGGCGAGGCCGATGAAGAACTTGCGGCCTCTCAGCTCGTGCTTGGAGACGGCGTAGGCGAAGATCGTGCTCAGGAACATCGAGATCGCCGTGGCCACCACGGTGTAGAGCACCGTGTTGCCGTAGTTGATCCAGAACATCTTGTCGCTGACGACGACCTTGTAGGTGTCGAGGTTGAACCCGAGCGGCCAGACGGTGACCTGGCCGAAGTCGATGAACTTCTCGCTGCTGAACGACTCGGCGATCACGTTGAGGAACGGGTACAGCGTGACGGCAACGGCGAGCAGCAGGATGGCGACGTTGACCCAGCCGAAGATGCGCTGGCCGCGCGTGGTGTGCAGCCGGGCTCCCCGTCTGCTGGGTGCGCGCGTGCCCAGCGTGATCGCGACCGTTGCGCTGGACTCGGCTTCGTCTGCGCTCGCGGTCGACGTGTCGACGACGGTGACGGGCGTCGGATTGTTGATCACCACAGGCTCGCTCCGATCAGGCGACGGGAGATGAAGTTGGCCGAGACCACGAGCACGAGCCCGATGACCGCCTCGAAGATGCCGATCGCGGCCGCGTAGCTGAAGCTTCCGGACTGCAGGCC
>NZ_JBQCIE010000050.1:0-11394 GCF_051954055.1 Humibacter sp.
GTCGATCACGGATGTGCTTCGGCAGCTCGATGAGTACGGGCGCGACGGTCTGCCCGTGCTCTCCGACGACGGCCGGCGCATCCAAGGCTGGATCACCAACCACTCCGCGATCCAGACCATCACCCGTGAGCTCGGCAAACATGTCACCGTCACCCCGTCCGACGCGTTCGTCGGCGGTGCCGGGCATCCTTCTCCTGAGGGCCCGGCGACGCCATTGACCGGTTACCAGCTCGTCGAGGTCACCATCCCGCGAACCTCACCCGCCGTCGGACGAAAGCTCGGTAGCATCCCTTGGCCGCCTGGCCATCTTCCGGTCTCCTACGTGCGAGGGCCACGTCTACGGCAGCCCGATCCGGAGATCACGATCGCGGTCGGCGACCGCATCAACCTCCTCACCCGCACCACGGCCGTGAGGGACGAGACACCTCTGTGAAGCGGGGCTATTGCCGCTGAAGGCGACTTCGTTCCGGCGGGCCGGCGCACAATTCAGGCAGCAGCCCGCGATTTCGGCCCCGCGCATCCGCGGCGGCCGGCCTGAGCCTGAACTATGCGACGCGACCGGCTCGCCGTGCTCCTACTCCTCGCTGCCCCACCGGATCTCGCCCGCGCCGACGACCTCGAGGTCGTCCAACTCGGCGATCGTTGCGGCGTCGAGCACGAGGTCGCCCGCAGCGTTGTTCTCGTCGAGGTGTTCGACGCTGCCCGTTCCCGGAATGAGCAGCGTGTTCGGCGTGCTGTGCAGCAGCCACGCGAGTCCGACCTGCGACGGTGTGGCGCCCAGGCGCTCGGCCGTCGCGACCACGGCAGGCTGCTCGACCACCTTCGCGTGACCGGGGAAGGCGCTGCCGAGCGGGAAGTAGGGCACCCACGCGAGCCCCAAGTCGACCGTGAGGTTCAGCATCTCGTCGAACTCCCGGTCGACGAGGCTGTAGGCGTTCTGCACGGCGGCGATTCCAGCGGGCAGTGCGCGCCGGAACGTCTCTGTCGTGACCGCACTCACACCGATGGCCCCGATGTCACCGGCGTCGCGCAGCTCGAGCAACACCGCCAGCTGGTCGTCGAGTGGCACATCCTGGTCACCCTCGGCGCGCAGCCCTGGGCCGACCTCGGCGCGGCGCAGATAGACCAGGTCGAGGCGATCGCGCCACAGCGTGAGCAGATTGTTCTGGATGCTCGCCCGCAGCTGCTCGGGACGCTGCGCCAGTCGCAACGGAAGCGGTCCTTCCGGGTTGCGCTCCGCGCCGATCTTGGTGGCGACGAAGACGTCGTCGCGCTTGCCGACGACGCCGCGGATCACGTCGTTCACGAACCCCGGTCCGTAGAAGTCCGCGGTGTCGACGTGGTTCACGCCAGCATCGAGAGCGTGCCGCAGAACGGATGCCGCGGCATCCGGATCCGCCGCGAGCCGCTCCAGTTGCATGGCGCCGTAGCCGACGCGGGCGACCGGTCGGCCGGCGAGGTCGAAGGTGCCGCCGAGAGAGGGGCGGACGGAAGTGGAGTCGGTCATGACTTCTCCCTTGGTGAGTATGGACTTCAGTGAGGGTGGACTCGGCGCACCCGGGTATCGCTCGCATCCGGCGGGCCGCGTCGGTTATGGTGGGATGAAACGGAGGAAGCTCCGTTTACGAGAAGCGTAACGGAGGGGCCTCCGCTTGTCCAGGGTCGATCGCGATACCGTCGTGCCGCAGCGCGCCGACGCGCCCGAGAGCGCCGATGTGCCCAAGCGCGCCGAGGCCCCGCAACGCGCCGGAGCGCCGCAGCACGCCGGCGCGCCCAAGCGACCCGACGGGCCGAAGCTGCGTGCCGACGCCGCGCGCAATCGGGCGCTGCTGCTGGACGCCGCCCGCGACGCGTTCGCCGACGCCGATGGCGATACCCCGGTATCCCTGGAGGCCATTGCGCGAGCGGCGGGCGTCGGCATCGGAACCCTCTACCGCAACTTCCCCACCCGCGAGTCGCTCGTGGAGGCGCTGCACGGCAGCGAGCTCGACGAGGTGGTCGCATCCGCGGCGCCGCTGCTCGAAGGCCGCACCGGGTTCGAGGCACTACGACTCTGGATGGTGCGCTACACCCGCTTCGTCGCCACCAAGCAAGGCATGGCCGACGCGTTGCGCACGGCAATCGCCTCAGGCGCGATCCGCAAGAGCGAGACGCGCGAGCGGATCACCGCCGCGGTCGCCACGCTGCTGCAGGCCGGCGCCGCCGACGGAACCATCCGAGCGGATGTCGACCCCGGCGACCTCACCGCGATGCTGGTCGGCGTCTTCGTCGCAGCCGGCAACGCGAAAGACACCGAGCGGGTCGGCCGCATGCTCGACCTCCTGCTGGACGCCCTGCGTCCCGTCCGCTGACCAGACCGGCACCGCCCCGTCCTCTGACCCGACCGGCACCGCCTCGTCCGCTGACCCGACCGGCAGTCCCCTCCGCTGAGTCGGTCGGCACCCCACCTCGGTTCAAATCGCGAAGTCTGCCCTTATGGCGCGGCGATAACGGCAGAGTTCGCGACTTGAACGCCCGGCGGGCCCAGCCGGTAACCCAGCCGGCAACCAGGAGCCGTCACGCGTCGCTGGTCAGCGCTTCCAGCTCGGCGCGCAGCGAGGCGAGCTCGACGTCGCGGTCGACAGCATCCAACGGCGCAGGCGCATCCGGGGTGTACTGCAGCGCGTGGTCGACGAGCGATGCGCTCACCTCTCGCCAGGCATCCTGTCGCGCCTGCTCGATCAGTCCGAGCAGGTACTCCTCCTCGCCGGCCTTCTGCCGGAGTGCGGATGCCGCCTCCGTGGCGACCATGAGCCGGTGGCGCACGTTCGCCTCGTCGCCGCGGCGGTAGTCGTGCACGTGCTGCGCGCGTCCCACCCGGCCGATGGTGCGGGCGAGCTCGTCGGTGAGCCGGTCCGAGGCATCCTGCGACTCGGCTGCGAGCTCTTCGAAGGCTGCGGATGCCTGCGGCAGATACTCCCGCGCGTCGTACGCCCGCGGCGACACGACGGCGTCTACCGCGATGGCGTTCTTGAGGCGCAGCCGCACCGCGTACTCCGAGATCATCAGACCCTCGGCGACGGACTGTTCAACGGTGGCCTGCTCGCGCACCACCACCGCGGCGTCGTCGTACGGCTTGAGGATGCGCCGCTTGCGCCAGCGTGTGAACCAGCCCACGGCGTCTCCTCTCCGAGGGTTAACGCTACCTGGGCGAAGCTGCCGATACGGTGGGCGGATGGCGGCAACAACGGCGATCGAACGCGACCTCGAGCTGGCAGACGGCCGCACCGTACGGTTCTGGGACACCGGCGTCCAGGGCCGCGGCGGCGCGGGCCTCACGCTGATCTGGCACCACGGCACTCCGCAGACCGGGCGACTCATCCCACCGGTCGTCGAGCCTGCGCTCGCGCGCGGCATCCGCGTCGTCTCGTGCACCCGGGCGGGCTACGTGGGAACGAGCACTCTCGAGGGTCGAACAGTGAAGGATGCCGCGGCCGACGTCGTCGCCGTCGCTTCCGAGCTGGGACTCGAGCGCTACGCGACGGCCGGCGCATCCGGCGGAGGCCCGCACGCGCTGGCCTGCGCGGCACTCGACCCGGAACGCGTCGTGGGTGTCGTCACGCTCGCCGGAATCGCTCCATTCATGGATGCCGGCGACTGGTTCGCAGGGATGGCCTCGCCCGATGCCTTGCAGGCGGCCCTCCGCGGCGGCCGAGACGAGCGGCGACGCCACGGCGAGACGGCCGAGTTCGATCTGGAGAGCTTCGTCGACACCGACTGGGCCGTTCTCGAGGAGGAGTGGGCTCCGCTCGGGGCCGATGCGAACCGGGCGTCCGTCGAGGCGACCGCCGGCGCAGAGCCGCCATGGGGCGAGATCGACGACGACGTCGCCTTCACGACTCCGTGGGGCTTCGATCTTTCTGCGATCGGATGCCCGACCCTCGTCGTACAGGGCGGTCGCGACCGCGTCGTCCCCCGTGCCCACGGCCAGTGGCAGGCCGAACATCTGCCCCGAGGCCAGTTCTGGCTACGGCCGAACGACGGACACGTCTCCGTCCTGCGCGCCCTGCCCGTCGCCCTCGACTGGCTGCGCGACCTGGCGCCGCACTGAGCGTCGCTTTCACCTTTCGCTCAGGAATTACCGGGATTCCCATACCGAAGTCGTTTAATCTGCATTACCGGGGTTTTCCGTCGCGACCGGTCGCCTGAGCAACGTGCAGATGCTCGGCTCCGGCATCCAGAGGTCCCACGACACATCCACGACGAACACCAACGACCTGCAGACAGCGAACGACCAGACGAGAGGCGGTGCACATGGCGGAACGGCGCACGACCGGCGGTGGCACTAGGTACACCCGTGCGGCCGCACGCTCGGCGAGCGGCCCGCGCGGCATCGCCCGGCACGGCCGCCTGCGCTCGCACCCGTGGGCCACGTTCGGCAAGGTCGTGGCATCCGTCGCCGTGGTCGCCGTCGTGAGTGTGCTCGGCATCGCCGGCGTCGCCGCTGCGAACCTGGTCAGCGACACGAAGAAGTCGTTCCACTTGCACGGTGAGGGCGCGCAGCCCATTCCGAACATCGCCGCCCTCAAGGGCGGGGTCAACATCCTCGTGGCCGCCTCCGATACCCGTACAGGCCAGGGCGATTCGTGGGGCACGCTCGACGACAGCTCGGGCGCCGGCAACAACGACGTGACGATGCTGTTGCACCTCTCCGCCGACCACACGCACGCGATCGTCGTCAGTTACCCGCGCGACCTGATGGTCCCGATCCCGGCGTGCGGCAACAACGACGCTCAAGACCAGGCGCAGTTCAACACGACGCTTTCCGAGGGCGGGATGTCGTGCGTGGCCGACACGGTGACGAAGCTGACCGGGATCAAGATCCCGTTCGCCGCCGAGATCACGTTCGAGGGCGTCGTCGCGATGTCGAACGCCGTGGGCGGCGTGCCGGTCTGCATCGGCGGCAACGGCATCGACGACCCCGACACCAGCCTCAATCTGCCTGCCGGAGAGGTGACCCTCGAGGGGCAGAATGCCGCTGAGTTCCTGCGCACCCGGCACGGCGTCGGCGACGGATCCGACCTCGCCCGTATCAGCAATCAGCAGGTGTTCCTCTCCTCGCTCGTGCGCACGATCATGAGCAACGGAACCCTGACCAACCCGGTGAAGGTCTGGGGCCTGGCGAAGGCGACAGTCAGCAATGTGCACCTGTCCGACAACTTGGATGCGGCCACGTTGTATCAGATCGCCACCGCGCTCAAGGACCTGAACTGGAACAACATCGCGTTCGTGCAGTACCCGACGGTCGCCGACCCGGAGAACACGAACCGCGTCATCCCCGACGACACTGCCGCTCAGACGCTCGACGACGCGATCGTCAACGACCAGTACATCCAGATCACCGGCGGCACCGGAGACGGGTCGGTGACGTCATCCAGTCAGCCCGCACAGCAGCCGACCCAGAGCAGCACCCCGTCGCCGAGCAAGAAGTCGGGCAAGAGCAGTACCGCCACCGCCGCGCCCTCGCCGAGCTCGACCCCGGTGCCGCTCAGCAGCAACGTGCACGGTCAGACCGCGGCGACCCAGACCTGCTCGAACGGAGCCGGCTAAACAGACGCTCCGGCGTTCGGGTCGCACTTTTTGTCGGCACCGACGTCGTTTCCCGACGAAAACTGCGACCTGAATGGGTCAGTCACCGTCGACGGATGCCGCCAGCGGGCCCCAGAAGTAGTCGAACGCCTCCTGCGGTCCGGTCATGAACCGTTGCGACATCACCACGCCGATGAGATCCCTCGACGGGTCGACGTACGCGCTGGTGCCCGACCCTCCCGTCCAACCCCAGCGGCCGGGCGCCGACCATGGATGCGGCCTCCCGGTCTCGACGGATGTGCACCAGCCCCACCCGACCCCTGTCCCGACGAGCTCTGCGAGACCGAGCTGCTGGCCGGCATCCAGTTGCGAGGTGGTGGCCTGCGGGACCAGCTCGGCGGGCACGATGTCGCCCTCCGCGATGGCGGTGAGGATGCTCACGAACTCCGGCACCGTCGACACGAGTCCGCCGCCGAGGCTCTCGAACGCGGGCTCCGCCGAGAATGCGCGGTCGTACTCGGCGGATACCTCGAGCCCTTCGCCGTGCACCCAGTACTGGCTCGGTAACCGTTCCTCGGTGAAGAATCCGGTGTGCGAGAGGCCGAGCGGGCCGGTGATCTCGCCGAGTAGCAGTTCGTGCAGCGGCTTCTCGCTGACGCGGGAGAGCAGGATGCCCAGCACATCCGAGCTGGTGTGGTACATCCAACGCTCGCCCGGCTGGTGCGCGAGCGGAAGCGCTGCGATGCGCTCGAGGTACTCGTGTACTCCGAACGGCGGCGGCAGCGGACCCACCGCGAACGGGTTCAGTTCCCGTGAGTACGGCGTGCTCTCGAACTGCAGGCCCATTCCGCTCGTGAAGGTCAGCAGGTCACGCACGGTGATCTCACGCTCCGCGGCCACGGTGTCGTCGAGCGCCGCGTCGGGAGAGCGGAGCACGCGCCGGTCGGCGAGTTCGGGCATCCACTCCGCGATCTCGTCGTCGAGTTCGAGCAGTCCGTCGCCGATGAGCTGTGCCGTCAGCGCCATGCCGACGATCTTGCTCAGCGAGGCGATGCGGAACGGGGTGTTCTCGGTCATCGGCACACTGCCGGCTTCGACCGCGAAGTCGTAGGTGCCTGTCGCGTAGAACTGCGTCTGGCCACGGTGGCGCACGCCGGCGACGACGCCGGGAGCCCAGCCGGATGCGACGCGCTCGTCGAGCGAGCGCCACACGTTGTCGAGGTTGAGGGGCATTGGTCCACTCTGCCTGCCTCCCAAACGGGGGTCAAGCTTCGGCGCCGGCGGGCGTTCCCTTCGCGCTACACCTATCGGCACCCGCTACAGCATGTTCGTGTAGCGGATGCCGGTTTCTGTAGCGCGAGCGCCGTACAGTGTGCTCCACGGCGTCCGTTATGATGGTCGTCGTGTGTCCGCACTGCGGGCGCTGGAGACGTCGCATAGTCAGGCCTAGTGCACCACCCTGCTAAGGTGGAGTCCCCGCAAGGGGACCGAGGGTTCAAATCCCTCCGTCTCCGCCGATCGAAACCCCCGGAATCCCAGTGATTTCGGGGGTTTTTCACGCGGAGGGAGATGGCCTTGCCCACATTTTGCCCACATCTGCCGCAGCGACCGCCGCGTGAAGTCGCAAGGCCACGTCGTCGAGGTCGTCGTCGAACAGGTCTGCGTAAAGATCGAGTGTCATCGCGGCGGACGCGTGCCCGAGCATCCGCTGCACTGCTTTGACATTGGCGCCCGAGCTGATGGCCAGTGAGGCCGCCGTGTGTCGGAGGTCGTGGAGGGTCATCGGCTCGAGCTCCGCGTCTCGGAGCGCAGTCTTGAACCAGCTGCGTGAGCCAGTGCTGACTCGCGTGCGTCGAAGGTGCTGGCCATAGGCGTCGCTGAACACCAGATCGTCTCGGCTCTTCTCTGCGATCTGGGCGGCCACCAGATCAGAGAGGAACGGCGGATAGGGCACGTCGCGCCGCTTGTGTGTCTTGGGTGTTCCGATCTCGATGACCCCGGCCACCTCGACGGCATTCACGGTCACCGTTATTCGTCGACGACGAAGGTCGACATCTCGCGTACGCAGCCCGATCGCCTCGCCCCAACGCAGTCCGGTGTAGGCGAGCAGGAAGACGAGCAGCGCGTGCTGACCAGACGCTGCCGCGAGCCGATGCACTTGCTCATGGGTGAGGTAGACGTGCGGCTTCGCGACCTTGCGTGGCAGGTTGACGCCGCGGGCCGGGTTGGAGGAGATTCGCCGATCGCGCACCGCGACATCGAGGATGCCGGCCAAGACCCCATACGCTCGCAGGACGACGGTTGCCGAACGGTCCTGGCCGATGCGAGTGACCCAATTCTGAACCTCCGAGAACCGGACGTCACGAACCTTGACACGGCCCCAGCCCGGTTCGACGTACTTGTGCCAGGCAATCTCGAGCGGCTTCTTGGAAGATGGCTTGAGGTGGGACTGATTGTTGAGCCACACCGGACCGAGCGCGCCAATCGTGATGGCGGACTGTGACGCTTCGACGAATTCCCCACGCGCTTTGGAGATCTCGATCGAGGCGAGAAAGAGCTCAGCATCGCGCTTGGTCTTGAAGCCGCGCTTGTCGGTCTGCGAGTTATCCGGCTTTCGGTACCGGACGCGGTATCGCCTGCCAGCTGCTGTGTCGTACGGAGTGATGCTCCCCATGGCGGTGAACCTAACGCTTAGTACTGACCCGCACTGTGGCGATCTCGGCGGTCGGGTGCAGTCTGGAGCCGTGGACATGGATTCGTTGCTTCCGGAACCGATGCCTTGGGGCGCGAACGACGCGGAGGCAACCGAGCTCTGTCGCCGATGGATGATCTATCTCGGCGCGAGCGACACCGTTGTCGCGTCTGGCGATGATCGACGAGCGTGCGACTTGTACTCCTCGCGCTATCTCGGTTGGGTCGATAACCGAATGGGAAACCTCGACGTCGAGTTGGTGGAACGTTCCGCCTCGGTCGCGATCGCTGACGGTCGTGCCGCTGTGATCTTCGTGCGCCGCGGTGTTCTTCCAGACGCTCGCCAGAGAGCCGATGAGCTGGGCGTTGCCATTCTCGGGTTTGATCCTCAGGACGCGGCGTTGGACGGGGCCAACCTGCTCGGACGTGAAGTCTGTGCATCTGGCTTGGCGGATTGAATACGCTCGCTGTGTCATCGGAGGCCGATCGAAGCCGATTGGCGAGATGGCTCAGGGACGACAGGGCCCGTGGCCGATTGCGCAGCCCGTCTTAGCTCGGATCGCGCAGCGGCGCGCGACTTGTCAATGGTCTCTTCGATCGGTTGACGCTGCATCATGTCGACCAGCTGGGATCTCGCGGACTCCTCTGTCGGAGCAACGAGCACGACCGCGTTGCGGTCTTTGCCTCGGGTGAGGCCGACGTACAGACCGGCAGCATCGACTCCCGGTCCGACTAGGGAGCGATCGGTGGTTTCGCCCTGAACTCCAAAGACGGTTGTGGCGTAGGACAGGTGGACATGTCCTTCTGCGTAGGCGAGACTGATCTTTCTCAAATCTGTGGAATCGGCGTTGGCGGCGAGGATCACGTGGTCTTTGCCAATCGCCTCCACGATCCAGTTCTGGCGGTTCTGCACATCGGCGACCGAGTCGTTGCGACGGGTCTGCACGACATCGCCGACGAATATTGCCTGACCCGACTGACCAACCATGACTCGATCTGTGCGAACAGCCTTGGACGCGATCCGGCGGGCCTGGATCGCTTCGCTGACGTCCTGCGCAGCCGCGTGGGTGGCGGTTACAAGCGAGATAGTCTCGTGGTGCTCCGTGGCCTCGAACCAAGCCTCGACCATCGCTTCGCGTGCAGCCACGTCGTTATCGGTCAGCACGACATGATCGGTTCGGATGAGAGCGTCAGCGACCTCACCAGACGTGGTTTCCCCTTGTGGGTCGCGCAGTCGAAGCGTGAGGTCTGCCCACTCGGGATCGACGAAGCGGTGTGTGGTGGTCAGCTCCACTCGGTCGACTGAGCGACGCCAGAAGAGGGCCATCGCTCCGGAGTGTCCAACGGGCAGCGCCTGTCGTTGATCGCCGACGAGCGCGATCCCGGCCCCTGTACGTGCAACAACATCCATGAGGGCACTCGCGGCCTCAAGGTCGAGCATTCCCGCCTCGTCCACGACAATTCGATCGCCGAGACCGATCCTCCCGCGGGGTCCTTTGTAGATCCCGCCTGTTGTTGGGTCCGTCGCGCCGGCCTCGAGACGGGTCCACTCTGTGGCGCCGGCCTTGTTGGTGGCCCAGCGCCATCCGAACTCGTGAAGAAGCTGGTGCAGGGACGACGATGAACTCATCGTCTCGCGTCCCGCGACAGCCGACGCCTTCTTGGTTGGGGCGACGACGATCATCTTATGGCCGCGTATACGGAGCGCAGCGCCGGCGACTTTCAGCATCGTAGTCTTGCCAGTACCGGCTGGTCCGGAGATCGCGACGTTTCTCGAAGTGCCACCGATCGCGGCGGCACCAGCGAGCTGCGCCCCATCCAGCGCGCGACCGGGCTCCATCGCGTGGGCAATCGTGGCTACTTCTTCACGGCCAAGCATTGTCCCGGGATTTGATATCGCCTCGACCTTCTGGGCGAGAGTGGCCTTCAGCGATGCAGTTGAGACCGCCATGAGGTGCTTGACGTGATTCGGAGCGTGCGGATCGGAGATCAGCGTCACTGTTCGCGAGTGCGCCACGACCTCCTCAGCGAGCTTCTCGAGGACGTCCCGGCCGGCGACAACGCCTGTCGCGGCGATCGCGCGGAGAGCTCCAGCCCGCACATCCATCATGCTGAACCGGCCGCCGCTGCCGGTCGAGCGGGCATCCGCATCGACAACGGCCTGGGCTGCCAGCAACTCGAGGTCGAGATCCTCGACCGCGACAGAAGCCACGGTCGCAGGCGAACGTTGCATGCCGAGCGCAGGGTCCGCGGTGAACAGTTCTTTCTGGACCAGCGCGGCCCAGCCTGCTTCGTCCAAATCGCCCGGCTTGTTCGGTCGGCCGGCGGCCCACGCCCAACGGTCGATCTGGTTGAGCACATCGCGCGAGGGTTCCTGCCCGGGATGCTGTTGCTTCCACCAAGCGGTTCGGGAGAGTTTGTTGGCTTCGATCTGTGCGGACCGCTTCGACAACGGCCGCACCAGGTGCTGCAGTTGAGTGATCTCCCCGTCCTCGTTGAGGGTGAACCCTTTCGCGGCGAGAGCGTTGATCCAGGCGGGGTCGGTGCGGGAGGCGAGGTCGCCTTCGGCGTTGATCACGTTCTGGAACCGCAACGCCACCCTCGTGTCCACGTTCGACCATTTCCCGTCTTGGCCTTGGACTTTGACGTTGAGCCAGAGGTGGCGGTGCTTGTGCGGGTCCAGGGATCGGGAGCGTTCGTGTCGGAGTTCGACGACTTCAATCCGGGCCAGGTTCTCCCGGATGGCGCCGCCTTTGCCGCGGCGGGCGTTGAGCTCGGACTGCCACAGCTTCACAATCCGGTCCCGGAGCCGGTCCTGGAGGTCCTCGTACGCGGCGGCGAGGTCGGGGTCGAGCATCGCGGCGATCGAGAACGACTTCGGCGCGTTGATCGTCGCATCCAGAACCAGGTCCGCGACGGGGGACTCGAGGTCACGGCCACGGCGCTCCCCGCTGAGCGGGTCGAGACCGTCGACCCAGGCTTTGAGCTGGTCGCGGGTGAGGAGGTCGTCGCGGATGGCGCCGTTCTCTACGATGTACCGGGTCATCACGGCGTCGGCGTAGCCGGCGGCGGCGATCACACCGTCGGCGGTCTTGGCGGTGAGGGTGGCGTCACAGACCCCGCTGAAGGCGTAAT
>NZ_JBQCIE010000051.1:0-16171 GCF_051954055.1 Humibacter sp.
TTCCGTTATCAAGAAGCGCCGCAAGCGCATGGCGAAGAAGAAGCACCGCAAGCTGCTTCGCAAGACTCGCCACCAGCGTCGCAACAAGAAGTAGCGCCACGAACAAGCGCCGGGTCCGCCCGGCGCTTTTCGCATTTCCGCTATCCAAGTGCGCCGGAGCTTAGGCTTTCTGACGTGTCCACCATCCAGCTCACGCTCATCGGCAAGCCGGGGTGCCACCTGTGCGACGACGCGCGGGAGGCGATCCGCGATGTCACGTTGGCGCTGCCGGATCCGTCGCGTATCGCTCTCGAAGAGCGTTCCATTCTCGACGAACCGGACTTGTTCGACCGGTACGCCGACGAGATCCCGGTCGTGCTCATCGACGGCAGGCAGCACACGTACTGGCGCGTGGACAAGGAGCGGCTGTCCGCCGCTCTGACCGAACGACTCGCCTGACCTGGATCTGACGAGTCGACAACACAACAGAAGGGTGGACCATGCCGCTTCGGCACGTGGTGACGTGGAAGATGGCCGGAGACTCCGAGGAGGAGCGCGGACGGTTGAAGGCGGAACTCCGTGACCGGCTCGAATCGCTTCCGTCGCAGATCGACGTGATCCGAGGGTTCGAGGTGGGGGTCAACAACGCCGGTGCCGACGACAACTTCGACGTGGTCCTGGTCTCGGAGTTCGACGACGAGGATGGCCTGCAGCAGTACATCCATCACCCCGTGCACCAAGAGGTGGTCGCGTTCGTGCGAGCGAACACGGTCGGCCGAGCAGGAGTCGACGTCCTCTTCTAGTCAGCGCGCGCAGCGGAACCCGATGTGCGTGGTCGACGTGTCCTCGGTCTCGGGCGAGCGCGCCGCCGGCCGGTAGCGCAGGCAGTACTCGGGTGCGCAGAGATGCGAACCGCCCTTGAGGGTTCGGCGCCGGGCGCCGGCACCGGGCTCGGTGCTCGCACGACGGTCGTCCTGCGGGCCGCACGTGCAGCCCTCCTCCCCGGTTTCGGCACAGTGCCCGGCGCTCGTCGCGCTCACGTCCGTGAGCCCGAGCGAACGCGACACCGCGACGTCGTGTCGCGGTGAGTACGGCGTGGACGTCCACTCCCACACGTTGCCGATCATGTCCACCAGGCCGTAGCCGTTCTCCGGGAAGGCGCCGACCGGCGATGTGCCGACCCAGCCATCCGCTCCGGTGTTCAGGTACGGAAAGCGGCCCTGCCACGTGTTCGCCATGATCCGGCCGTCTCTGCGCGGCTCGTCGCCCCAGGCATACGTCAGGCCGTCGGCCGATGCGCCGCGCGCCGCATACTCCCACTCCTCCTCCGTGGGCAGCCGCTTGCCAGCCCACGCGGCGTAGGCCGCGGCATCCTCATAGGCGACCTGCACCACCGGATGCTCCTCGCGGCCCTCGATGGAGGACTCGGCTCCGAACGGATGCCGCCAGCTGGCGCCCGCGCCCCACGTCCACCACTGGCGCCAGTCGGCGAGGTTCACCGGACCCGACGTCGGCGTGAAGACGAGCGCACCGGGAATGAGGTCGGCGGGGTCGGCACCCGGGAACTGGGCGGGATCGAGCGGGCGCTCGGCGACCGTGACGTACCCCGTGTCGGCGACGAACTCCGTGAACTGCGCGTTCGTCACCGGATGCCGGTCGAGCTCGAACTCCGCCACCCGCACGTGGTGCACGGGCCCCTCGTCGGCGTAGAACCGGTCGGACCCCATCAGGTAGTCGCCGGCGGGGATGCGCACCATCTCGGTCAGCGTCGGCATACGTCGATGCTAGGGCGTCGGTCCTGCCGCTAGGGCGTGAGCCGTGTCGGCCCTCGGAACAGGTACGTCGTCTCGCGGATCGACTGCTCGCCCAGCAGCAGCATGAGCACGCGGGCGAGACCCATGCCGAACCCGCCGTGCGGTGGGATGCCATAGCGGAAGAAGTCGAGGTACGACTCGAGCCCTTCCAAGTCGAGCCCCTTCTGCACCGCCTGTGCCTCGAGCACGTCAATGCGGTGCTCGCGCTGAGCTCCGGTGGTGATCTCGACTCCGTTGTAGATGAGGTCGTAGCTCTTCGTGAGGCCCGTCGCCTCGTCGACCATGTGGTAGAACGGCCGGATGCTCAGCGGGTAGTCGGTGAGGAACACGAAGTCGTGTCCGTACTTCTCCTTGACGTACGCGGAGATCTGCCGCTCGCCCTCGGGGTCCATGTCGCCGTCGGCCCGTGGCACGGTGTAGCCGCATTCCTTCACGATCTCCAGCGCCTCGGAGAGCGGGATGCGCGGGAACGGGACGGACGGGACCTCCACCTCGACGCCGAAAGCCTCGCGGATCTCGTCGCCGTGTTTCTCCTTGACGGCCGTCAGGCCGGCGACGAGCAACTGCTCCTGCATCGCCATCACGTCGTCGTGCGAGTCGATCCAGCTCATCTCGGCGTCGACCGTCGTGAACTCGGTGGCGTGCCGCGACGTGAACGACGGGTCGGCGCGGAACACCGGCGTGATGGCGAACACCTTGCCGAACCCCGCCGCCTGCGCCATCTGCTTGAAGTGCTGCGGACTCTGAGCCAGGTAACCGGTGCCGAGGTCGAAGTACTCGAGCTGGAACAGCTCCGCGCGCGACTCGGCGGGCGTCGCCATGAACGTCGGGGTGTGCACCTCGACGAAGCCGTTGTCGATCCACCACGTGCGCCAGGCGTGCTCGAGCGTCGTCTGGATGCGGAAGATCAGGTTGTTCTTCGGCTGGCGCAGATCGATGAACCGCCAGTCGAGCCGCTTGTCGAGGCTGGAGTCCGACGCGATCGGCATCTCCGGATGCGCGTAGGTCTCGACGGTGAGCGTGTCGATCTTGACCTCGATCCCGCCCAGCTTCACACGCTCGTCATGCTTCAGCTGACCGGTCACGGTCACGAAGGAGCCGAGCGTGAGCGACGAGATCGTCTCGGCGACGTCATCCGTCACGCTCACGCCGACGGGCACGTCACCGGATGCCTCGACGACTTCGGCGGCGGGCGCAGCCGAACGAGGATGCACGAGCTGCACATCGCCGGACTCGTCGCGCAGGATGACGAACTGCACCTTCTTCTGATCGCGCACCGTCTCGACCCATCCGGAGACGGTCACGGGCCCGTCTTCACGGGCGGCGAGGTTCTTGACGAGTACGCGGGAAGTCACCCCGAGATTCTACGGGAGCCCAGGTACCGGGCTCAGTTTCGACTGCCGAAGTGGCTCTTCCGGGCGCCTCTCAGGGCCACTTCTGCAGTCGAAACGAGGTGGAGGCACGCGGCCACGAACTTACTCAGTCCGGGTGCTCGGTCAGCCACTCCTTGGCGAGCTTCGGTGGTGCGGCCGCGAGCCAGGCATCCGTCACGATCTCGCGCAGTAATCGGTGCGAGACGTTGTCGAGCCAGACCAACACGGCCGGGAACCCGTCGAAGTGCGGTGTGGTGAAGAACACCTCAGGGTCGTCCTCCACGAGAGCGAACTTGGTGGGCTCGTCGTCGACCTTCGCGCCGAGCACGGGACCGGGCTGCTCGCTCAGCTCGAGGTGCTGCAGGTCGGGCTTCCGCAGCGGACGCTCCCACACGAAGCCCTTGCCGTGGACACGCCAGAAGGCGTGACCCCAGCTGGTGGTCTCGTCGGTGTCCGGGAACGCCAGCGCGAGCTCTCGAACGTCGTCCCAGCTCACTTGCGGCATGCGGGCCTCCTCGATCCTGCCTATCAGGCACGCTACGCCCCGTCCCACGGCCCGAGCGCTCAGCAAATTCACCATCGGTCGGTCCGTACACTGGCAGAGTGGCGGCTTCCCAGGTGCATCTCGTGCGACACGGCGAGGTGCACAATCCCGACGGCATCCTCTATGGCAGGATGTCCGGCTTCCACCTCTCCGAACTCGGTCGGGCGATGGCGCAGTCGGCCGCCGACGACCTCGTCGCCCGCGACCGTCCCGTCATCGCTGTGATCGCCTCGCCGCTGCAGCGCACGCAGGAGTCCGCCGCTCCCATCGCACAGGCATACGGACTCACCATCGAGACGGATGCCCGCCTCATCGAAGGCACGAACCGCTTCGAGGGCACCGTGATGTCGCGCGCCCTGCGCAACCCGATCAACTGGCCGTGGATGGTCAACCCACTGCGTCCGAGCTGGGGCGAGGCGTACCGGTCGATCGAGGAGCGGATGCTCGCAGCCATCCACGACGCCTTCGACAGCGCGGAGGCCGCCGCACGCGGCGCGGACTCCGCTGGCTCCGACGTGGTACTCGTCGGCCACCAGCTGCCGATCTGGGTCGCACACCTCTCCGTCGCCGGCGAGCGGTTCCTGCACGACCCGCGCGAACGCCGCTGCTCGCTCTCCAGCATCACCAGCTTCGAACGCCGCGACGGCAGCCTGGTCGAGGTCGGATACTCGGATCCCGCCTCCGCACTCGCCGCCGACTCCACCGATGTGGGGGCCGTGTGAGAGACGCCATCAAGAGGGGCGGGCGTCGTCGCGCGCTCGCAGTGGTGACGGCAGCGCTCGCCGTCGGCGCGCTGCTGGCCGGGTGCAGCAACGACGAGCTGGCGAAGCAATACACGTCCGGCGAGGACAAGAACTACATCGCGGGCAGCGGCGTCACCGAGCTGAAGCCGGCCGCCCGCGCCGATCCGATCGACTTCTCCGGCACCACAGAAGACGGCACGACCTTCTCCTCGAAGTCCGCCCGCGGTGACGTGCTCGTCGTGAACTTCTGGTACGCCGGATGCCCGCCCTGCCGCGCTGAGGCATCCGACCTCACGAAGATCGCCGAGAAGTATCAGCCGAAGGGCGTGAAGTTCATCGGGGTGAACACGCGTGACGGCGCGGCGACCGCGAAGGCCTTCGACTCGGAGTTCAAGGTGGACTACCCGTCGATCCTCGACGCGGACGGCGGAGCCGTGCAGCTCGCATTCAGCGGTTCAATGCGGCCTAACGCGACGCCGACGACGTTCGTGATCGACAAGCAGGGCCGCATCGCCTCGCGCATCGCAGGCGACATCGCCGCACAGCCGTCGACCCTCACCACCCTGATCGACTCGGCGCTTCAGGGTCAGTGATGGGCGGCGTCGAGAACTTCGTACTGTCGGCACCGCTCCTGCTGACCGTTCCGGTGGCGCTCCTGGCCGGACTCATCTCGTTCGCGTCGCCGTGCATCCTTCCGCTCGTTCCGGGATATCTCGCCTACATCGGCGGGTTCACCGGGCAGACGGCTTCGGCGGCGGCAGTCGTCGGAGGCTCGACCTCAGCGGCAGGCACCTCGACCGCCACCCGCACCGCCGAGCGCACCGGCCAGCGCCGCCTCGTGCTCGGCGTCGCGCTGTTCGTGCTCGGATTCGCGGCCGTCTTCGTGCTGACCGGTTTCGTGTTCGGGGCCCTGGGCTTCTGGATGATCCAGTGGCGCGACCTCATCACCCGCATCGCCGGCGTGATCCTGATCCTGCTCGGCCTCGTGTTCGTCGGTCAGTTCACGTTCCTGCAGCGCACCTTCAAACCGCAGTGGAAGCCGCTCACCGGCCTCGCCGGTGCTCCACTGCTCGGCATCATCTTTGCGATCGGCTGGAGCCCGTGCACCGGACCGACGCTCGCCGCGATCACCACCATGAGCTACTCCAGCGGATCGGCCTGGCAGGGTGCCGTGCTCGCGCTGTTCTATGCGCTCGGCCTCGGTGTGCCGTTCGTGCTGATCGCACTAGGCCTCGGCTGGGCGTCCGGCGCCGTCGCGTTCCTCCGCAGACACATCCGGGCGATCAACATCGTGGGCGGTGCGCTGCTCATCGCCATCGGCATCCTCATGGTCTCCGGCGTCTGGAACCAATGGATCATCGCACTGGCGGGGGTGATCCCGAGCTTTGGAACAGCGCTCTGAGACCCTGATCCGCCCGGAAGGACACGTCGACACCGAAGATACGGACGCCGGCGCCCTGAACCAGCCCAAGCTCGGTTTCGTGGGCTGGCTGCGCTGGATCTGGCGCCAGCTCACCAGCATGCGCACGGCGCTGTTCCTGCTGCTGCTGCTCGCGGTGGCTGCTGTGCCGGGGTCGCTCGTTCCCCAGCACTCGTCGGACCCGAACGGCGTCGTCCAGTGGCAGCAGAACCACCCGACCCTGTACCCGATCCTGGACAAGCTGCAGGTCTTCGACACCTACACCTCGGTGTGGTTCTCCGCCATCTATCTGCTGCTGTTCGTCTCGCTGGTCGGTTGCGTCGTTCCGCGCATCAAGCACCACCTCGAGGCGCTTCGGGCGAAACCGCCGCGCACGCCGGCCCGCCTGCAGCGCATGGCCGGATTCCGGGTGCGAGTGCTGAAGGGCATCGCCTCCGACGGCAGCGCAGCCGATGCCGCGACCGCGAGGCAGGCGGCGGTCACGTCCGCGCAGAAGCTGCTGAAGGCATCCGGATATCGCACGGTCGTGCTGGAGACGGCAAAGGATGCCTCGGTGTCCGCTGAGCGCGGATACCTGCGCGAGACCGGCAACATCGTCTTCCACGCGGCGCTGGTCGGCATCCTGCTCGCGGTCGGCGTCGGAGGCGGATTCGGATACACCGGGCAGCGGGTGGTCGTCGACGGACAGAGCTTCGTGAACACGCTCGTCAACTACGACTCGTTCAACCCGGGCCGCTTCCTGAACACCGGGACGATGTCGCCGTACTCGCTCAAGGTCACCGGACTCGACGTGAAGTACGACACGACGAACAAGAATGCGCTGGGCGCGCCGCTGGACTATACGGCGTACGTCGAGGCGACCGAGAACGGCAAGACGACCGAGCGCACCATCAAGGTGAACGAGCCTCTCGGCATCGGCGGAACGGATGTCTACCTGCTCGGCAACGGCTACGCCCCCGAGATCACGGTGCGCGACCCGAGCGGCAAGGCCGTGTTCCACGACATCGTCCCGTTCCCGGAGCAGTCGGCGAACATGATGTCGCAGGGCGTCGTCAAGGTGCCGGACGGGCTGAAGCAGCAGCTCGGCATGATCGGACTGTTCTATCCGACGGCCGAGAAGCTGTCGAGCGGCGCCTACACGTCGAGCTTCCCCGACGTGCGCAAGCCCATGCTCGACCTCTCCGTCTACCAGGGGAACCTCGGGCTCGACAAGGGCGTGCCGGTGTCGGTGTACGCGCTCGACATCGACAAGCTGAAGGAGATCGCGGGGCCGGGTGCTCCGACTAAAGGTCTTCAGCTCACGCCCGGGCAGACGGTGTCGCTGCCGAACGGACTCGGCACGTTGACGTTCGACGGCGTCAAGCGGTTTGTCAGCCTCGATATCCACCACGACCCGACAGAGGGCTGGGTGCTGCTGTTCGCCGTTCTCGTGCTCGGCGGGCTCCTCACCTCGCTCTTCGTGCCGCGCCGCAGGCTCTGGATGAAGGCCATCACGCTCGAGGATGGCTCCCTCCGGCTCGAATACGCGGGCCTCGCCAGGGGTGAGGACCCCAGGCTCGACGACGCTGTCGCCTCCCTCGCCGATCGTCACATCGCCCAGTTGACCGGCCGTTCCACTGTCCGGGCGAGCCGCCAACCGACGTAGGATTCATCACATCGTGCTCGATACGTTCTCGCAGATCTTCATCCATGTGGCCATGGGCCTCTATGTCATCGCGTTCATCGCGTTCGCGCTCGACCTGGCGAGACGCAGTGCACGGGCCACGATCCCGGGGGCCGTCAAGAGCGCGGCATCCCGTCGCGCCGCACCCGCCGAAGACCTCGTCTTCGTCGAGGCCGGCGCCGTGCAGAGCGAAACCGTCGCAGCCGTCGGTGGCTCCGGGCAGGCGACGGCCACTGCCGTCGCGCCCGCGGCGACAGCCGGTGGCGGCCGTGGCGGCACCGGACCGGTCGCGCGGATCACCTCACGCCTCGAAGAGGACACGCACAACGGGCGGGCGAAGTCGACCAGCCTGCGCGTGGCGATGGCCCTGACCATCGTCGCCTGGGTGCTCCACCTCTGCGCCGACGTGCTGCGCGGTCTCGCCGCAGGCCGCGTGCCGTGGGCGAACATGTGGGAATTCTCGATGACGGCGACGCTGATCATCGTCGGCATCTTCCTCGTGGCGAACCTCTGGTCCGATCTGCGCTACCTCGGCACGTTCGTGCTCGGCTTCGTCTGCCTCGTGCTCATGCTGGCGACGACCGTGTACTACGTGCCCGTGGTGCCGCTGCCGCCGGCGCTGCAGTCGTACTGGCTGGTCATCCACATCCTGGTCGCGATGCTGGGCACGGCGTTCTTCGCGCTCAGCTTCGGGCTCTCGGTGGCGCAGCTGCTCCAGGTGCGCCGTGAGCACAGGGTGCAGCAGGAGCTTCCCACCAACCTGCGGTTCCTCGGAACGCTTCCCGGATCGGTGACGCTGGAGAACCTCGCCTACCGCGTGACGATCGTCGGCTTCATCTGCTGGACGTTCACCCTGATCGCTGGTGCCATCTGGGCCGAGAAGGCGTGGGGGGCGTACTGGACCTGGGACACCAAAGAGGTCTGGACGTTCATCGTCTGGGTCATCTACGCCGGTTACATCCATGCCCGGGCAACGCGGGGCTGGCGCGGCACCCGGTCGTCATGGCTCGCGATCATCGGCTTCAGCGCCGTGATGTTCAACTTCGGCATCGTGAACGTGTTCTTCCACGGCCTGCACTCGTACAGCGGCCTGTCATAGGCCCTGCGAGACGCTCGCCGTGAGGTGGGAGTAGCACCGCTCGACGCGGCCGAACCACCAGTCGCGACGGTCGGCATCTGCCGCATGCTCGTCGAGGAGCGCCTCGTCCACCTCGACCCTGCGAACCGGGATCGCTCCGGCGACGGGCGTGAGCGGCTCGCGCGTGACATCCGCTCCGAGCAGCGCAGCCGTGCCGAGGCCGCAGTCATAGTCGAGGTGCGGAACGGATGCCGCGAGCATCGCTCCCATGGCGAGTCCCACCGAGGTGTCGATCGCGCTGGACATCACGACGGGCAGCCCGGCGAGGCGGATGATCTCCAGAGCCGCCCGGATGCCGCCGAGCGGCTGCGCCTTCAGGATCAGCACGTCCGCCGCGTTCGCCCTCGCTACCGCGAGCGGGTCCGACGCCTTGCGTACGCTCTCGTCCGCCGCGATCGGGATGCCCATGTACTTCACGCGGCGTCGCACCTCGGCGAGCTCCTCGACGCTCCCGCACGGCTGCTCGACGTACTCGAGGTCGTACGGCGCGAACGAGTGGATGGCGTGCTCGGCCTCGTCCACGTTCCACAGGCCGTTGGCATCGACACGGATGCGACCTTCCGCGCCCAGCACCTCGCGCACCGCTGCGACGCGCGCCACGTCGTCCGCGAGCCGTTGGCCGGGCTCGGCGACCTTGACCTTGGCTGTGCCGCAGCCTGGGAACCGCGCGAGCACGGATGCCACGTCATCCGCGGCAACGGCGGGCACGGTGGCGTTCACGCGCACCGAGTCGCGAAGCGGCTCGGCGTCCTCCCCCCAGCCGAAGTCGATCGCCGCGGCCAGCCACGCGGCCGCCTCCTCGTCCCCGTACTCCACGAACGGCGAGAACTCGGTCCAGCCGCGCGGCCCCCTGGTGAGGAGTGCCTCGCGCACGGTGATGCCACGAAATCGCGTGACCATCGGAAGCGCGACGACCCGGGCATCAGCCAGCACGTCCTCCAGCGGTGGAAGATCGGCGGCGGGCAACAGTGCGCGATGGTCGGCCATGTTCACCAGTGTGTCAGCGCGCGGGCGGACGCGTCACCGCACTTCCATTCTCGTCCCCGTAAGCATCCGGTGCAGACTGGCTCAGTGCGGCGTCGCTCGACGTCGGTGCTCTAGGCGAGGGGACTTTCGATGGCGATCGATCTGGAAGAGACATACAAGGATCTGCACAGGCATCCCGAGCTGTCGTACCAGGAGCACCGCACGGCGAAGATCGCGGCCGACGGGCTGCGCGGGCTCGGCATCGACGTGATCGAGGGCGTGGGACGCACGGGCGTCGTCGGCGTGCTGAAGAACGGCGACGGGCCCGTGGTGCTGCTGCGCGCCGACATGGATGCCCTCCCCGTCGCCGAGGAGACGGGGCTCGAGTACGCGAGTACCGAGCGGGGAGTCGACCCGGACGGCAACGAGGTCTCCGTCATGCACGCGTGCGGCCACGACGTGCACGTCACGTGCCTGCTCGGCGCCGCAGAGGTGCTCACCGGTTCGCGCTCCGAGTGGAGCGGGACCATCGTCTTCCTGTTCCAGCCGGCCGAGGAGCAGGGGTCGGGGGCGCTCGAGATGATCGCAGACGGCCTCTATGACCGCGCGCCGAAGCCCGACATCGTGCTCGGCCAGCACGTCGCACCGGCACCCGCCGGCATGGTCGGCGCCCACGCCGGCCCTGCGTTCGCGGCGACGGACGACCTGCTCATCACGCTGCACGGCAAGGGCGGCCACGGCTCGCGGCCCGAGACCACGGTCGACCCGGTCGTCATGGCCGCCGCGACCGTGATGCGGCTGCAGACCATCGTGTCCCGTGAGATCGCCGGCGGCCAGACCGCGGTCGTCACGGTCGGCACGATGCACGCCGGAACCAAGGTCAACATCATCCCGCCGGATGCCACGCTCGGCATCAACATCCGCACGTACGACACCGCGGTGCGCGACCGAGTGGTCGCCGCGGTGACGCGCATCGCCGAGGCGGAGGCGGCGGCATCCGGTGCCGACCGCAAGCCCGACGTGACCGTCACGGACTCGTTCCCGCTGCTGCACAACGACGAGGAGGCGACCGCCCGCACCATGGACGCGTTCCGCGCGACGCTCGGCGACGAGCGCGTGCTCGATCCGGGCGCCGTGACCGGCAGCGAGGATGTCGGAGCGCTCGCGATCGCGGCGCAGGCGCCGATCGTGTACTGGCTGCTCGGCGGAATGGATCCCCGGCTCTTCACGAGCGCCGTGGCGAACGGGACGACGGATGCCGACGTGCCCTCGAACCATTCCCCGCACTTCGCCCCGCTCATCCATCCAACGCTGGAGATCGGCGTACAGGCCCTCGTCGTCGCGGCCCGGGAGTGGCTCGGCACAGGGTCGGGCGACCTCGAGCGTCCCTAGGCTGGAGGCATGAGCCAGCAGATCTCGGACCTGTTCGACGCGGGGCAGTGGGTGCAGGCATCCGTCGCCGAGCACTTCACCGACATCACGTACCACCTCTCGAACGACGGACGCATCGCGCGCATCGCCTTCGATCGCCCGGAGGTGCGCAACGCGTTCCGGCCGCACACCGTCGACGAGCTCTACACGGCGCTCGACGACGCGCGGCAGAACCCGCGGGTGGGCGTCGTGCTGCTGACCGGCAACGGTCCGAGCCCGAAGGATGGCGGCTGGGCGTTCTGCTCGGGCGGCGACCAGCGCATCCGCGGCCGCGACGGATACAAGTATTCGGATTCCGAGACCTCCATCATCGACGGCGCGGGAGGCACGGCCGAGAAGCCCGGGAGCCATGGCGCGGTGGGACGCCTGCACATCCTCGAGGTGCAGCGGCTCATCCGGTTCATGCCCAAGGTGGTCATCGCCGTGGTGCCCGGTTGGGCGGCAGGCGGCGGCCACTCGCTGCACGCGGTATGCGACCTCACCATCGCGAGCGCCGAGCACGGGAAGTTCAAGCAGACGGATGCCGACGTCGGCTCCTTCGACGCCGGCTACGGCAGCGCGTACTACGCCAGGCAGATCGGGCAGAAACTCGCGCGTGAGGTGTTCTTCCTCGCGCAGGAGTACTCGGCACAGCGAGCGTACGAGATGGGCGCCGTGAACGCCGTCGTTCCGCACGCCGAACTCGAGCGCACCGCGATCGAGTGGGCGCGGATCATCCTCGGCAAGTCGCCCACGAGCATCCGCATGCTCAAGTTCGCGTTCAACGCCGTCGACGACGGTCTCGTCGGCCAGCAGGTGTTCGCCGGTGAGGCGACCAGACTCGCGTACGGCACGGACGAGGCCGTCGAAGGGCGGGATGCCTTCCTACAGAAGCGCGACCCGGACTGGTCGCCGTTCCCGTGGCAGTTCTGACGCTCCGCACCTGATGCCGCGCGCGGGTAGCGTGGAGGCGTGAGCCGCTCGCTGATCGTCATCGACGCCGGCGATCCGCACGCGGTGCACGTGGCGCTCCGCAACGCGCTCACCGGTGACGGGCCGGCCGTGCTTCCCAGGCAGGGCGCGGGCCAGACGATGGAGGCCGGCTCGGTTCCCCGCAACGTCACGCTCGTGGTCGAGACGTCCGGCTCCACAGGCGTACCGAAGCGGGTGGCGCTCAGCGCGGACGCACTGCTGGCCAGCGCCGCCGCATCCGCCGGCGCGATCGGTGGACAGGAACCGGGCGTCGCACGCTGGGTGCTGGCCCTCCCGGCGCACTACATCGCGGGCGCCAACGTGCTGGTGCGTTCGATCGCGGCAGGAACCGAGCCGATCATCCTCGCCCCCGGACACTTCGACCCGGCCGCGTTCTGCGCCGCGGCCGACCGGCTGGATTCCGACCAGCGCTTCACGTCACTCGTTCCCGTGCAACTCGCGCGGCTGCTCGACGCCGCCACGGATGCCGCCTCCCGCGGCGACCACGCCATGCTCGCCACCCTGCGCCGCTTCGACGCGCTGCTCATCGGCGGCCAGGCGCTGCAACCCGAGCTGCGACGCCGCGCCCTGGATGCCGGCCTCCGCATCGTGCGCACCTACGGCTCGAGCGAGACCGGCGGCGGATGCGTGTATGACGGCGCCCCGATCGGCACCGTCCGCGCGCGCGAGGTCGACGGACATGTCGAGTTGAGCGGCCCCGTGCTCGCCGAGGGCTACCTCGACGACACCGGCGCGCTCGACCGGGAGCGAACGGATGCCGCGTTCCACACCGCAGACGGCATCCGCTGGTACCGAACGGGCGACCTCGGAACCGTGGACGCCGACGGTCGACTCAGCGTCACGGGCCGGGCGGACAACGTGATCATCTCGGGCGGCGAGAAGGTCTCTCTGGATGCCGTCGAGCGCGTCATCCGCCGCCGTCCCGGTTTCGAGGAGGCCGTGGTGGTCGCCGCGGTGAGCGCCGAGTGGGGGCAGGTGCCCGCGGTCGCCGTTGCGGGGCATCCACAGACCGAACTCGCCCAGTTGCGCGTGCTGGTGCGGTCCGAGCTGGGGAATGCGGCCGCGCCGGCCCACCTGGTGCTGCTCGACCGGATGCCGCTGCTCGCTTCGGGCAAGCCCGACCGCGTCGCGATCGCCGACCGAGTCGCGGGCTCGATCAGAGGTGCATAAGCGCTCCCCCTAAAATTCCCCCTTGTGAGTAACAGCGCGCGGAACAAGCCGAAGTCGAAGCGCAAGGGCGGGCATCCCGCCGGCAAGCGGGGCGCGGTGGCGCCCGCGACGTTCCGCGACTGGGTCGGCGGAGCGCGGTTGCGCACACTGCCGTTGGCGATCGCGCCCGTGCTCGTCGGCACCGGTGCCGCCGTGGATGCCAGCAACCCTGGCGTCTTCCACTGGATCCGCGCCCTGCTCTGCCTCGCCGTCGCGCTCTGCCTGCAGATCGGCGTGAACTACGCGAACGACTACTCCGACGGTGTTCGCGGAACGGACGCCTACCGCGTCGGCCCGAGTCGCCTCACCGGTTCGGGGAAGGCGAGCCCGCGCGCGGTGCTGATCGTCGCGCTGGTGTTCTTCGGCCTCGCTGCTGTCGCCGGGCTACTGCTCGTGATCGCTTCACACCAGTGGTGGTTGCTCATCGTCGGCGCCGCGGCGATCGTTGCGGCCTGGTTCTACACCGGTGGCAAGCATCCGTATGGCTACTACGGGCTCGGCGAGGTGTTCGTCTTCGTGTTCTTCGGGCTCGTCGCCACCGCGGGCACCATGTTCGTGCAGGTGCTGAACGTGTCGCAGGTGGCGTGGCTCGGTGCCGTCGCCGTCGGGCTGCTCGCCTGCGCGGTGCTCGTGGTGAACAATCTGCGCGACATCGACGTGGACAAGCAGGCGGGCAAGCGCACGCTTTCCGTGCTCATCGGCCGGGCGTGGTCTCGCGTGCTCTACGCGGTCTTCGTGCTGGTACCGTTCGTCATCCTGGCGATGATCAGCCTCCTGTACACGCTCGGATGGCTGGGCTTCTTCACCCTGATCGCCGCGCTGCCGGCCGTGATCATCACCCTGTTCGGACGCACACCGCGCGAACTCATCACGGCGCTTCAGCTCACCTCGATCAGCGCGCTCGCGTATGCCGCGTTCCTCGCGGCCGCGCTCGCCTGGTCACCGCTGTGATCTGATGCGGCGCGCAAGCGGCGGCGCAAGGCGGTCGACGTGGCTGCGCGGCTGCGTTCGGCGTCGGCGCGCGAGCCGCCGCCTCGTAGAGCGTGTCGCGTCAGTTCCGCTTGTTCGGTGTGCCTTCGGCGGCGTCGACCGCAGCGTCCTCGACCTCGTCGTCGGCGCTCGGCTTCGCCACCCGACGGTCACGCTTTCCGACCGTGGCGAGCTGGCCGGCGACGGCCTGTCGTGGGCCGCGCAGGAAGAGGTACGAGAGGCAGAACCCGATGACGACAGCGGCCACCGCCGAGATGTACCAGAGATCGATCGGCAGCAGGAGCAACAGGATCGCCAGGGGGACGGCGACGAACAGGAGCCGCAGCACGGTGTAGGTCAGCCATGCCGGAATGTGTTTCACCGTTCAAGTGTAGGGAGACGGCCGCGGGGAACGCCCTGGGAACGGTCCGCCGCACCCCTCTTTCTCGGCGGGACCTCTCAGGGTCCCCCGCGAGGTGCGCGGGTTAACATGTCCACATGATTCGCGTGTGGCTCATCGTCGGAGTCATCGCCGCGTTGTTCTACATCAATTCGATCGTGGACTGCGCGATGGCCGAGCGCGAGCGCGTGCGCGGAGTGCCGAAGGCGGCGTGGATCCCGATCGTCGTCGTGTTCGCCGTGATCGGTGGCGTGCTGTGGTTCACCGTTGGCCGTCCGCGCCGCGGAAACGGCGGCCGCGTGCGCACGATCGCCCCCGACGACGACCCCGAGTTCCTCAGGAACCTGGAGCGCGACCGCCGGCAGCAGGAACGCATCCGCCGCCTGGAGCAGGAACTCTCCGACCTCGACGACACGCCGAAGAAGAAGTCCGGCGACTCCGACGGCCGCCGGGATGCCTGAGCCCGCGGATCAGCGCGGGTCCCGGCTCCAGGGCACCACTTCGCTCGCGCCCGACGGCCTCGCGGACCACGCCGTGCCACGAACCGGCAACCCGGCCACGGATGCCGCCCTCGCCCTGCTGACCCAACTCGTTCGCGAGGGTCTCAGGCACATCGTGCTCAGTCCCGGCTCGCGGTCCCAGGCGCTCGCCCTCGTCGCCGCCGAGTTGGAACGGGCCGGCGCCGTCGAGCTCCACGTGCGCATCGACGAACGGGTCGGCGGATTCCTCGCGCTGGGTATCGCCGCCGAGACCGGGCGTCCGGCCGCGATCGTGACCACCAGCGGCACGGCCACGGCGAACCTGCTCCCCGCCGTTCTCGAAGCGCATCACTCCAACCTGCCCATGCTGGTGCTCACGGCCGATCGGCCGAGCGAACTGCGAGGCATCCGCTCCAATCAGACGACGGTGCAGGCCGGCATGTACGGTGCTGCCGTTCGCCGCGCACTCGACGTGGGAGCGCCGACCGGGGCCGACGGCGAGACGGATGCCTACACGCGGCTCGCGAGCCAGGCGTGGTCCGCTGCGCTCGATGAGACCGGGCCGGTGCATCTGAACCTCGCGTTCCGGGAGCCGCTCTCGGTCGCCGTGCCCGACCTGACCGAGTCAGTGGCCGAGCTGGCGGACGACAGCATCGACGACGCACCATCTGGTCGCCCGCACCCTGCTGCGCTGGACCGCCCGCACCTCACGTTGCCCACTGGTCCCCGCACGATCGTGATCGCCGGCAACGCAGCGGGACCCGGCGCCGAAGAGCTAGCGCGCGCGGGCGGTTGGCCGCTGATCGCCGAGGCGTCGAGCAGGGCCCACTTCGGACCGAACCTGGTCGTCGCCTACCGGCGCCTGCTGCGCGAACCGGAGTTCGGTGGGCGGGTGCAGCGCGCGATCGTGTTCGGGCATCCGACGCTCAGCCGCGAAGTCCCGGCCCTGTTGAAGCGCGACGACGTCGAGGTCGTCGTGGTCGCGCCCGTCGGCGAGGAGGTCTACGACCCCGCCCGGTCGGCGCGCATCGTGGCATCCGTCGAGGCGGGCTCGCTCGACGAGGATGCCCG